>JAKSBK010000036.1 GCA_022361155.1 Pseudomonadota bacterium | reverse complement strand
GGCCGCGCAGCGCCTCCCTGGCGCGGCGTTCGGCAAAGCCGCCCACGCCGATCACCCATTGCGGCGAAAGCAGCTCGATGGAAGCTCTGAGCGCTCAATCGCACGACGCAAACAGGCAGCCACGCTCGCGGGCCGGCAACCGGTCGGGCGGGGGGTTGGCCCCGCTGTCGCGCACAAACGAAAGCGGACAGTAGTTGGCCACGAAGAACCGGGAAAAGAAACGCCCCGGCGTGCCGAAATGGGCGTGGGCCCAGCCCCAGAGCCGTTGGCCGCTGACCTCACGGCGCGCGCAGGCAAAGCCCGTGATGGGTCGCTTCGGGTGCGCGCGAGCCGGCTGCCCTACGGCCACCTCTATCCCGAGCCAGTCGCGCACCAGCACGACCTCACCGAAGGGAACCCCCGTTTGCGCCATTCCCCAGGGTCCAGGATTCATGCCCACGAGCACGACCTGCTTGGCTCCCGCGCCATACCGAGTTAGGTAGAGCTCGTGGGCCGCGCGAGCGTAGCCCAGGGGGTTGTACACGAATTGCACCGGAGGCCCGAAGCGTTGGGACGAGACCTCGCGACAGAGCTTGCGAGAAACCCGCACCAAGCCCGCGGCAATGCGGTCCGCTTGCGACATCGCGAGCCAACCCTACCCGCGCGCGCTCACCGCATAGGGCCACGGCTGCTCCGAGCTGTGCCGGGGCATTCGCACCGCCGGTCGCCGGGGAGCGAGCAACCGCATGGGAACAGATCGATTATGTGTCGAGACGTTCGCACTCCGCGCAAAAGATGGCCGGCACCAGCGCATTTTTTCATCTTTGATACGCGAATGCATCCAGTTTTCCGGCTACGATGTCGCCGTTTTCTCGTATATGGGAGGCAAAGCACGTACCTTCCCATCCAATGTGATCCCAACAAGCTGTGATCCCAACAAGCAATGTGATCCCAACAAGCAATGTGATCCCAACGAGCAATGTGATCCCAACGAGCAATGTGATCCCAACGAGCAATGTGATCCCAACGAGCAAGGTGATCCCAACAAGCAAGGTGGCCCATATGCAGCATTCACAGGATTCCCGAACGCATCGACATTCCGAACCACTCGCAGGAACCCTGGCCGGCGTGGCTTTGCTGGCCTGTTTGGTCGTGGCGACCGCGGGTGTGGTGCGGGCACAAGCACATCCAGATGAGCATGGCGCGCAGACATCGCACGAGCCGCACGCAGCACCGGACCCGGCAGCGCAGCACCATCCAGGCGAGCACGCGCCGCCATCGGTGCCTCCACCACCACCGGTGCACGCGCCTGCTGCTCACATGACAGCGCACGACACGGCGCCT
Organism: Pseudomonadota bacterium; assembly: GCA_022361155.1. Taxonomy (NCBI): domain Bacteria; kingdom Pseudomonadati; phylum Pseudomonadota; species Pseudomonadota bacterium. The sequence goes on along the minus strand of JAKSBK010000036.1, from coordinate 2,382 downwards.
GCACATGTGGCGCCGGAGCCCGTGCACTCGGCAGCAGCTCATCATGGCGAATTGGTGGGCGAGGGACACGACAGCGCGGCAGCAGACTCTCCCCTCAATCTGAGCCTCTTCGCGGACGCCTACTACAACGCCGACTTCAACCAGCCACCAGCGATGGACGCCAACGGGGCGCCACGACACCGAGCGTTCGTTCGAACGAACGGCTTCGCTCTTTCCTTTCTTGGCGTGGACGCCACCTACGACAGCGGCAACGTGGGGATGGTGGCTAACCTGCGCTTCGGGCCTTCGGCCTGCAGGCTGATCGGCCACTGCAACGCCGCGAGCCTCAACCTCGGGCAGCAGTTCATCAAGCAGGCGTACGTGACCTACAAGCCGAACGACCAGGTCACGCTCGATTTCGGTCAATTCGACACCATCTACGGGGCCGAAGTCGCAGACAGCTTCGAGAACCTCAACTACACACGCGGCGCGCTCTACTACTTGATGCAGCCATACTGGCATCAGGGGCTTCGTTTGGGTTTCGCGCCCAACGAGCAGGTCAGCGTGACGGCGCTCGTGGTCAACGGTGTCAATCAGCAGTTCGACGCGGATCGCGGACCGGATCTGGGCCTTCAGCTCGGTTTCACACAGGACGAGGCGTTCTTCGGGGCTGTTGGCTACTACGGTTCGACCCAGCCCAACGGCAAGAAGTGGGCGCACTTCGTCGACTTGGTCCTCAGCGGTTCCGCAGACATCGTCAACGTCGTGTTCAACGGCAGCCTCGGCGTCGCGGACAACCTCTTCAGCAGCGCCGCCACCGGCAACATCAACAATACGTCCATCTTCTACGGAGCCAGCCTTGCGGCTCGAGTCCAGGCCAACGAGTCGTTTGCAGTCGCGGCCCGAGGCGAGTATCTGGCAGAGCCAAACCGCAACAACTCCATCTACCAGGTGACCGAGTTCTGGGGCGGCAACCTGCTCACGGGAACCTTGACGTTCGAGTATGTGCCGGCCGACGCGCAGAACATCATCTTCCGGCTCGATGGCCGCTTCGAACGCTCGACCAACCTGCTGTTCTACAACGGCAACACCAACAACCCACCCCTTTGGAGCCTGCGCATACCGCAGCTCTCCCAAGTCCCGATTCTGGGCCTTCCGAACTCCCGCAACTACGCCTCGGCAGTGCTCGGTGTGGTCGTGAAGACCAACTAGCGGCCGCTGCCGGACGCTCGTAGTACCCTCTGCCGGAAGTTCGATCCGGGTTTCTCCGCCGACCCCAGGAGGGGGTGAGGGTCGGCTCCGAAACCCGGCCCCCACCGCGCGCTTGCTCGCGGACCTTCTTGCCGATGCCGCACTGCGCGCGGTCGTGCCCGTGGCCTACCCGGACGCCGGTGTTGGACCGGGCACTGGCTAGTCTGATGGGCGTGCGCGAGACTTGAGCGCATGCGGAGCCCTAGCGCTGAGCACGCTGAAACGGCTTCCCCCCTGGAGCAGCGCTTGCGGTTGGCGGCCTTCGTGTTGGCGGGCGCTGCGCTGGCGTCTGCCACCAGCAGCGGACCCCAGCCCTTCGACGGCGGCGAGCTTGTATCGGCGGCCTGGCGCCTCGGGGGCTCCCATCCACCGGGGCAGCCGCTGCACGCACTGCTGGCTCATGCGCTGTGCCTGCTGCCCGTGGGACCCGTAGAGGCCCGTACCGCCCTGCTCAGCGTTTTCGGGACACTTGCAAGCGGTGTCCTTGCGGCGCGCCTGGTTCGCACCTTGCTCCTGCTGTTGCGGGAGCGTCCGAGTCTCGGTTTGCGGTTGTGTGCCGACGCCGCGTCGCTCGCGCTGCTGCTGTCTCCGCCCCTGCTGCGGCAAGCCACCCGCACCGAGGTCTACTCGATCGCACTGGCACTTACCCTGGCTAGCGTACACGAGCTCTTCGCATGGCTGCATCACGGACGCACGGCGACCCTCTACCGCGCGGCTCTCGCGGCCGGCCTGGCTGCCGCATTGCACCCGCCCCATGCGCTATGCGCCGCGCTCATCGGAGCGGCCGTGCTGACCGGACGTGGTCTCGGAAGGCTGCCCAAAGCGGGCACCGTTGCCTGGACCAGCATGTCGGGGGTGCTCTCGGCGCTCGCAAGCTACAGCTACCTTCCGATCCGCGCCGCTGCCGGGGCACCCATGTGGGGTGAGCCAAGCACGGCCTCGGGGCTCTGGATGTACATCAGCGGCGCTGCCTATCGCCACAATCTGGGCGCGGGGGAGGCTTTGTCTGCCGCGAATCTCCTACACGTGCTGCTCTACGTTGCCCTTGTCTCGGGAGTCACACCGCTGCTCGGGACCGCGGTGATCCTTGGCTCCTGGCAGCGCAAGCGCCTGCCGCCAGGCCTGGGGCGCACGCTGCTGCTGATCTGCGGG
>JAKSBK010000035.1 GCA_022361155.1 Pseudomonadota bacterium | reverse complement strand
TTGCGTCATGCTTCGCACACCGCACCAAGCGTGCCGGACACCACCGCAGCTCATTTCGCACACTTACGCTACCGGTGGTGGCGAAAGTGCCGGCGCACGCCGGCGGACGCCAACCCGGGTCAGGTCGGCCCCGGTGGTCACAGATCGCATCCGGCCGGCTGGTGACGGACGATGTTGACGCACTGATCATGGCGCGAAAGGTTTTCTCTTCGCAGGTAGACGCCTCGTACCTCCACGCGATTCGGAGTTTCGTGGCAGGTGGTGGTGGGGTCGTCGCCGAGTACGATGGAGCTGCGCTCTTTTTTGACGACTTCGTCCCCGGACTAGCAATCATATCCAACCTGGAACCTGCGCTGCGACTGTTCGAAGGAACGGTGGCGGGTGGCGGCATCCCCCTCCCCTTCGAAGACTCCACGATCCACGTTACCGACGCGACTCATCCGCTCATGCTGGGGGTGCCCGCCAGTTTTTTTGACGGCCCGAAGCTCGCATTCGCGCTGACGAACTTGGATAGCCGCCTCCGGCCAGTGGCCGAATTTGTTTCCACCGATTTCGCGGAAGAAGTCCCGCTGGGAACGTACCCGGCCGTGCTCGCAGGACGTTGTGGTTCAGCTCGCGTGGCTCTGTACATGCAAACCCAGTTCCAGTTAACCCTCGTTTCGCCCGTGGCGCAGACGCTCATGCGAAACGCTCTGAGCTGGGTGAGCCAGCCGCCATCAACCGATACCGGATCCGATCCGATGCTCGCGTGCTCCACCACAGACAACGAGCCTCCGGTGGCGGCTGCGGGCCCCGATCGGACCCTCGAGTGCGCTGGAGACACGGCGGTCGCGCGGCTGGACGGCAGCGGCTCCTACGACCCGAACGGCGACCAGCTCGTTTTTGCCTGGACCGGCACATTTCCCGAAGGCGGAGGTGAGGTCGGGGGCATTGACCCGACGATAACGCTGCGCTCGCTTGGAGCCCGCGACATCACGCTGACGGTGTCCGATTCCTCAGGTGCAACGGATGTGGATACTGTGCGATGGACAGTGTTGGACCGCACTGCCCCCATCCCCACCGCGGCGCTCGTGCCCATGCCTGACCAGGACCGAGACGGCGGAGGCGAAGAAGGGGCTCAGCAGGCAGAGGACGAAGCGCTCTTTCGCGTTCGCTACGCCTGTCTTGACGCCTGTGATCCGACTGCGGGCGTGAGCGCGGTCACCCTCAATCGCATCCCGGTAGCCAACGGTCAGCTTGTCGCGCTTGAGCTCGAAGACGAGCAACAGGTCGAACTCGAGGATGGCCGGCTCGAACTAGAGGCACCGTCATTCGAGCTACGTGTACGCTGTCGCGATGCCACGGGCAACGAGGCTGAGGCAAGCGTGATCGCCCCGTTGGGTGGGGCCTTGGATTAGCGTTGGTGTCGGCGTCGGCGCCCCGCAGCCACTCAGACGGATCCAGCTCGCCGTCTTGGCTGACGGTCGGCGGAGTGTGCCGTAGGCCCCGTGGGGTGTCGCTCGCGACGACCATGGTTTCGCGATTGGACGGCTAACAAGGCACCGCTCCTTTGGCTGTCATCCGATGGCTGGTCACCCGCAACTGCCGGGGTCGTAGTGGCCGGTCAGCGGAGCTGGACCGCATGAGCATTCCGTGCTGACTGTATCCTGGCAGACCCAAAAGGTGCGGCGCGCAATACACCACCACGCAAAGTATCTCACACACCTCGTGATCTTCTGGCATGAGCGATGGGTGACGTCTCGGCAGATCTCGGCGAGCGGGGGTTCGAGCGTCGCAGTTGGCATACGCATGGCCTGTTTCAACGGGGCCGCCGCGGAATCGGCGTAATCCAAAGCCTTCGTGACAACACCCACCGTACCGAACTGCATGCTCTTGTCGACGGAGAAATACCAGGACCGATCCGAGGTGCATTTGACATCTTGGCTGTTTCGATAGGTCACGGTCACCTGGATTGCTCGCGGCCCTAGCACGTCCCTTACTTGCTCGTGAAAACCGAGGGACTCCGTGTATTCCCTCTGCTCTCCGATAGGAACCCAGCAACCCCCTTGAACCGGATCCGGCGTGCAGTTCGCGGATCGGTTTTCCTCTGAAACGATGAAGAGCCGCGTTATTGGCGCGCTGCATAGGGGATCGGCAGGAAAACCCGTCAGATCAAGTTTCAACAGGACATCATCATCCGCGGGACCGTTCCGCTTGCTGTTGAACTGGCGCGCGCCACAGTTCGCCACTAGCAGAACCAAAACCGTTCCGGCGACCGCGTTGGATAATTTCGCCATGACTGACCTCGCGGGAGGAGCTTGATGGACGATCATGGAGCTTCATAGTCCACGGTTGTGCGCAGAACCCTGTCGCTTTTCGGGATCGAAAGCTGGCGGCCCACGTATGAGCCGCTGCTGGCTCCAAGGATGCGGAGGTGCTCGGGGTCAACCGCAACCAGCGACAGATCGGCGAGCCGGTTCGCGACAAGGAACATCATCTCGTGATCCGGCTCTCCGAAATCCGATTTGAGAAACCGATGATCGAGCTCTACCCGAAAGACGGCCTGCCGACCGACGATAGTTTGAACGTCATACGTCTTTCGAGATCGGTCGTCCTTGGACCACAAGGCAAGGAGGCCCTGCTTGCCGTTGTAGGCCGCGGTGGGGTAGAGCACGGTGATCTCTACCGGAGTGAAACCGACACCGAAAGCGAAGGACTCGACCCGATGGAAGACTCCATCGCTGATCGGCACGCCGTCAACAGATAGACGGCCCTTGACGGCCGCGGCGTCCCACTGCCTGATATCGAGCTGCCACGAAAACGATGACACCGTCCTCGCAAGCACCTTGCCCAGGGGCCCCCCTTTGGAGTCCGGCTGCAGCCAAAGCGAGAGCCGCGAGTGTCCGATATCGAAAGAGTAGACACCGTCAAGAGTAACTTGGGGATAGCGCAGGGCGATCGAGTTCTAAAAATGCTGGACAAGAGCTTGAAAAGGTGATCGACCCTGTGTGCCGGGCATGGCGTCCGGCCCCAGGAGGTCGGTCGAATGCCACGGACCACACAGGCTCAGAGGGTCGAAGAGGGCAATGAAGCCCAAGCGCTGGATTTTTTTCAACAAACGTTGGGTTCGTTACCCGACCCGCGACGCCCACAAGGCGTTCGCTACCCGTTGCAGACGGTGGTCGTGACGGCGCTGATGGCGATGGTGTGTGGTTGCGACGACGCCGAGTCCATGGAGCTATGGGGCAAGATGCATGAGCCATGGCTCGGCTCCATGCTTCCCGTGCCTCACGGGACGCCGAGCCAAGATGTGTTTCTGTCGGTATTCGCCGCCCTGGACCCTGCAGCCTTTTCGGCGGTGCTTCGTAGCTGGGCCAATCTGTTGGCCGTCCGCTTGCGGGCGACGACCCACAAGCACATCGCGGTCGATGGCAAGACGAGCCGGCGCAGTTTCGACCGAGCCCACGACAAACCCGCGCTGCACACGGTGAGCGCGTTTCTGAGCGAGGCGGGGTTGGTGTTGGGCCAATGCAAAACACGGGACAAGTCCAACGAAATCACGGCCATTCCGGAACTGCTGCAGACGCTCGACTTGCGCGGGGCCACGGTGACGATCGACGCGATGGGCTGTCAGAGCGAGATCGCCAAGACCATCGTGCAAGGCGGCGGTCACTACCTTCTGCAGGTCAAAGACAACCAGCCGACCTTGCGTCAACAAGTGGCCGAGACCTTTGCGGAGGCGGCCGACGAGCGGACCCGGGCACTGGACGAGCAAGCTCGACCCCAGGTGGAACACTCCGTGGACGTCGACAAGGGGCACGGGCGTCTCGAAACACGCTCGGTGGCGGTGTGCCGGGACTTGGCCTGGTTGGTCACCTCCGCGGAGCGTTGGCCTGGGCTGGCTTGTGTGCTGCAGGCCACGCGGGAGCGAACCGACCTGTCCACTGGCAAGACCTCGCGCGAAACCTCGTACTATATCGGCAGCAACCCCGACGCCACCGCCGCGGAAATGGCCCACACCATCCGCCGTCACTGGTCGATCGAGAACGAGCTGCACTGGGTGCTCGACATGGCCTTTCAGGAGGACCACGCCCGCCATCGCGCTCGAAACACCGCCCAGAACATGACCACGCTACGCCACTTCGCACTCAACCTCGTCCGGCGTGATGGCAAACGCAAAGTCGGCATCGCCACCGCCAGAAAGAGCGC
>JAKSBK010000034.1 GCA_022361155.1 Pseudomonadota bacterium | reverse complement strand
GGCTGGCTCCGCCACGATCTTCGCCCGCGCGCCTAACCAAGCGCCAAAAAGACGCGCTTCAAGCCCCGGGATTCGGTGGGTGCCTTGCTTGATCCAATTGGCCAGCGCCGTTTAGACGCGCTTTTCCACCCCCGGCGACAGTAATCCAACGATGCCAGGAAGGGGCCGGCCGCTCTACAGCTTCAGCGTTGAGGCTTGGGGATATCCGGGCGGGTGCGGTGGTGGCGGCCAGCTCGCCGCCCACAACGCCCCCGAGCCAGTCACCACGCAAGTCGTCCGGGCGGGGGGTCTCGCGCGCAGGGACCGGCGGGGGGTCCTGATGTTTGAGCGCTGACGGACGCTATCGTGCAGCGAGCATCTCCGAGCCGGCCCCCCGGTGTGCCTCCGGCACAGGGCGCGAGTCCGGGGGTACCGCCGGGCCCGAGCACGAGACCCCCCGCCCGGACGACGCCAGGTCATCCCTACCCATCTCCGCTCTTTGCCGTTCACTCCAAAAACACCTACGAAAGTGCTGAACTCGAGCCGAGTCTTGGGGTGCTATCGCGGGACCGACCCCGATACGGAGCCCGATACCAATGCTGATCAATGGAGCGCTTTTCGCAGCTATTTTCGGCTTTTCCCAATGACTCCGATCTCTTCGGAACTAAAGTGATCGGCATTGGAGCCCGATGCGGGGGCCGAGGTCCGATGCGGAGGCCGAGGTCCGATTGCGATTGCGGATTGCGGATTGCGAAGACGGATGTCGGGTTCGGACATGGGACCCCGGGTTCCGGGTTCCGGGGTTCGAAGTTCCAGGCCCAGCCGCTTGGCCAGGAACACGTACGCCAGCGCCGCCATGTGTGCGCGCTGCTCGTTGTTGGCGGCGCCGCCGTGGCCACCCTCGATGTTCTCGTAGTACAGCGGCCTGTAGCCCATTCGGTCCATGCGCGCGACCATCTTGCGAGCGTGTCCGGGATGCACGCGGTCGTCGCGCGTCGAGGTCATGAAGAGCGCGGGCGGGTAGTTGGTTTGCATCTTGAGGTTCTGGTAGGGCGAGTACTTCGAAATCCACGCCCATTGCTCGGGATCGCTGGGATCGCCGTACTCGCCGACCCAAGATGCGCCGGCAAGCAGGACGGAGTAGCGACGCATGTCGAGCAGCGGCACTCGGCACACGATGGCGCCAAAGAGCTCCGGGCGCTGGGTCAACATCACACCCATCAGCAGGCCGCCGTTGGATCCGCCTTGAATACCCAGACGCTCGGGACGAGTCACTTTGCGTCGTATCAAGTCCTGTGCGACTGCCGCGAAATCGTCGTAGGCACGCTGGCGCTTGCTCTTGAGTGCCGCCTGGTGCCAGCTCGGACCGTATTCGCCGCCGCCACGGATGTTTGCCTGCACGTACACCCCGCCATGTTCCAGCCAAGCCGCTCCCGCAACCGCTCGATAGCGAGGCTTGAGGCTGATTTCGAAACCACCGTAACCGTAGAGCAGCGTCGGGTTATTGCCATCGAGCCTGAGGTCTCGCTTCGAGACCTGGAAATAGGGCACCTGCGTGCCATCCGCCGAGGTGGCGAAATGTTGCGAGACCTCCAAGCCGGAAGCGTCAAAGAACGCAGGAGTCTGCTTGAGCTGCCTGCGGCGCTTGCCCAAGGTCGCGTGCGACAGCGTCGAAGGCTGCGTGAAGTCCGTGGCGGTAAACCAGTACGCATCGGACTCGTTCGCTTCGACGGCACCGGCCGAAAACGTGCCCAGACCCAACCCTTCGAGTGGGCGCCGCCGCCAGCGCTTGCCTTTCAGCGTCCAGATCCAGAGCCGGCTTTTGACGTGCTCCAGCTCGTTGACGATCAGGGCTGTCTTGAGCCGTGTGACATCCTCCAGCGACTTGGTTGGTTCCGGCGTGAACAAGGCTGTGAACCCCCGTCGCCCGTCCAGGAAAGCCGAAAGGTTGGTCGCGAGCAGCGAGCCCTTGGACCACGTCCGGTCCTCGAGCTTCCAGTCGTCGCGCAGAGTCACCAGCAGCTGATCATCCCAGGTGTCGATCATGGCCGAGTCCGGAACTTCGATGCGTACGAGCCCATCTTGCTCGAGCAGGAAATGCTGTGAGCTGTAGAAGGTCACGTTGCGGTACACGAAGTCGCGCACGTGGCCATGGTCCCAAGATCGGTACGCTCCCACGGTCACGTCGCTACGCTTCCCCTCGAAGATGGGCTTGGCCGCGCTCAGCGGCGTTCCGCGTTTCCAGAGCTTGACCTGCCGTGGATAGCCCGAGTCGGTCATCGAGCCCGGACCGAAGTCCGTTCCCACGTAAAGCGTGTTGCGATCCCGCCAGGCTACGTGGGACTTGGCCTCGGGCAAATAGAAGCCGTTCTTCACGAACGCTCTGCGGATGGTGTCGAACTCCCGGACAACGGTGGCGTCTGCCCCACCTCGCGACAGGCGTACGAGGCAGCGGGTGCGTTTGGGGTAGAGGCACACGGCGCCCTTCCAGACCCAAGACTCCCCTTCCTTGTCGGCGAGCGCGTCCACGTCGAGCACGGTCTGCCACCTGGGCTTGCCCTTTCGATACGCCCGAAGGCTTGAAACGCGCCGCCACAGCCCCTTGGGGTGGTCCGCATCACGCCAGAAGTTGTAGTAGTGGCGTCCCCGTTTCCTGACCCACGGGATCTTGTCCGACGAGTCCAAGATGGCGAGTACGCGCTTGCGCAAGGGCTCGAAGCCGGGCTCGGCCTCGAGCTCAGCTTGCGAACGCTCGTTGTGTGTCCGCACCCATGCCAGCGCTTTTTGGCCGGTGATTTCCTCCAACCATAGGTTTGGATCGGTGTCCCGCCCTGTGTTCAGCGGGACTTCGGGCGGCCGAGGCGTTGCCCTGCTTGACGAGCTCGCATGAACGGCAGATGGCGCGGATCGCACGGGTGCCGGCGGCCGAGTCGCGTTCGAGCGCGCTGGCAGCGAGCCGCTGGGTGTGGAGCGCGTCCCGCAGCCGGCTGCTAACAGCAATGGCCAGACGATTGCGATCCACGAAGCCTTCATGAGGTCACGCTAACCTAAGCGCCGAGCGATCTCCAGACCCGCGGGCGCGGCTGCGTTCGATAGATCTGGCGCTCAACCGGCGCCATCCGTAACAGCTCTTGCCGCGTCGATCCGCTCCAGCAGCCGGATCAGCTCGTGTCTTTGTTTGATCTCCGGTAGCGTGAGTTGGAGTTTCCTGCGCCAGTTGGGTCGCTCCTCGGCCGTGGCCGGCACGTTTTGGGGCTCGCGCTCGAGCCAGAGGTCTTCCAGGTTTACGAGCAGCACCTGCGCGGGGCTCGAGGCGTACCTCACGAGAATCGCCGCTAGGACTTCGAACAACTGGTTCCGCTCTTGGGTCGAGGCGGCAAGCCCTAGCCTCTGCATCAACACGATGCGGGCCTGGGCCCGCTCCTCGTAGACGTCCATGGCTTGGCCTGGTGCGATGAGATGTCTTGAAACTCGATCCTCGATGTCCGAGCCCTGCCACCAGCTCGCGAACGGCACCATGTCGTGGGTGTTGATGCTCGCGACAACCGCCGGTGGGACTTGCTCGAGGGGATCGCGCTGGCTGCCTTCCAGCTCGTACTGCAGCACGTGCATGCGGTGCACGCCGGCTTGTTTCATGCTGTGTCGGACCTGCGCCGGCACCGTGCCGAGATCTTCTCCGACCACCAGGGTACGGTGCCGCATCGATTCGATGGCCAGCACGGCGTAGAGCTCTTCGGGACGGTAGCGGACAAACACGCCCTCGCTGGCAGGCATGCCCTCCGGGATACAGTACGCGCGATGCAGTCCCATCACGTGGTCGATGCGGAGCGCACCCGCACAGCGCATGTGATGACGAATGCACTCGATGAAATACCGGTAGCCCTGTCTCCTGAGGCCGCCCGGGTCGAGCGGGGTGATGCCCCAATGTTGACCCGCGGTGAACACCACGTCGGGCGGGGCGCCCAGCGAGCAGCCTTGCAGAAACGCGTCGCGCTCGCGCCACGTGTCGTAGCCGGCGTCGTGTACTCCGAGCGGCAAATCGAGGTACAGCCCGACCCCCAGCGAGCGGGCTCTGTCACCGAGGGCCTGCATCTGCTGGAAAGAGCGCCACTGAACATACAGGTGATACTGGACGTCGGCCTCGCGGTAATCGGCGCTGGCCAGCCGGCCGGAGCGTTGAGGCTCGGGCCATAGCTGCCACGGCTTGCGCGAAAGGTCGGTTGCCGCTCGAAACTCGGCATAGTCCCGCAGCGCAGGCTTGGCGCGGATGAAGGCGTCGAGCGATTCTTTGGCGACACCATTTTCCACAAAGGCTGCGCGCGCAAGCTCGCCGAGCACGCTGCGCTTGAGCGCCATCTGGCGACGATAGTCGACCAGAGGCTGCGCGCGCAGAGCATCCACTTTGCGCATGAACACTTCGGATTTGACTGCAGAGCGGGCCGCACGTGCTTCCGCGGTCTCGAGCAGCTTGTGGAGGTCGAGGTAGAATTCGTTCCAGAACATCCGGCTTACCGGCGCGTACGGGCTCGGGTCGAAGGGCTCATCGAGGAACGTGGCAAGTAGGGGAAGCGTGCCGAGCACCTGGCCTCCGAGCGTGGCAAGCCAGTCCAAGATGGCTTCGAGATCGCTCAGGTCACCCGCTCCGAGGCTCCGATCCCCGCGCAGAGCGTACACGGGTGCAAAAAGGCCCCATGAACGCCCCTCGAGCTGAAAGCTCCGCCTGGGCGGGCAGAGAATGAGCGTTTCCCACGGCCGGTCAGCTAGCTCGATCCGGGCACGATGGTAGCCGCACGGCAGCGGCCGATCGAGCCGAAGCTGCTTGTCGACGACCTGCTCCCCGGCCACGTCGTGCGCTTTCACGCCGGGCAGGTCAGAAAGCGCCCCCTCGCTGACGAGGGCCTCGCCGTCCTCGAGCTCGATGCGAGCCCTGTAGCCACCCGTTGTCGGGCCGCTCACACGCAGCGTCAGGGCTGGCCGCCGGTCGACCTGGCATACGGTCACCGGCTCCAGGCATTGACGCAGCCACTGTCGCCGGCAAACAACCAGCGCATCCGGCGCGTCCGCAAGCGAATCCATCGGCGCACCAAGCTGCCGCAGAATCGCCAATAGCGCCGCTTCGCCTGCGCGCCTGGTGTTGCGCCAGGCGTCCTCGTAGCAGGTCTCGACTTCATGAAGCCGGGCAAGGTGTTCGAGGGCTTGACGTGCGTCCATGATGCCGACCGTGCTCGCTTACAAAGACACCGATCTCACCGGCAATGCCGTTTTGAAACAAAGCCGGCCATCGGTGGAAAGCCGATCATGCCGAAGGCGGCGACGGAAAGGGCAGGATTTGTCAGGGGTAGGCGCCGCGCAACTCCCCTCAGCGAGGCGATCGCGTGAACGCCAAGCACGCCGAAGCCGGGGATGAGAAGCCGGAACGCCAGCCGCAAGTCCGAGCTCCCCGCGATCGTGGTGCTCGCCAAGAACCCTCCGTCCACGAAGTCCAGCGGACCGACGAGCGTTCGCAGCCAAAGCGTGCGCCGGGAAGACTCCCGCCTTGAGGCACAGCCCCGCGCACGCTAGAGCCAGGACTTCGGCGCCCGTGGCGACGCTTGCGGAACGGCGAGTAGTCGCCCTCATAGGTCATCCCGTGTCCCCTGCTCATCCCTGCACCGCGCCCTGCGCCAGAAGCTGCTCCAGCCCGGACAGCGGAATGCACACCCAGTCCGGCCTATGGTTCAACTCGTAGCCAAGCTCGTAGATGCACTTCTCGAGCAAGTAGAACTCCAGCAACCTGCCAGTGTCCTCCTCGCGAGCCGGGACGCCAGGGCTTGCTTTGGCGCGATCGAGATACGTGCCGAGAAATAGCGCGCTCACCCACTCCGCCCAGGCCCGACTCCAGGCACCCAGCCGCTGCATCTCGGTTTCCGTTTCTTGACACTCCCGTAACGCGGTTTCCGCGGCGTAGTGAAACGACCGAATCATACCCGCAACATCGCGCAGGGCCGAACGCTTGAAGCGACGCTCGGTGATCGACCGCGCTGGCTCCCCTTCGAAGTCGATGATCACGAAGTCCTTACCGGTGTAAAGCACCTGCCCCAGGTGATAATCGCCGTGGCAACGAATTCGCTGGGCTGCGATCCTGCCGGCTGCGATCGCGCGCAACTTGTGGTCGATGGCATCGCTCCGACTCAACAATCCGTTGGCACGGTCACGGTCCGCGTCCGAAAGACTGTTCACGTTGGAGCGCAGGGAGTCCATGCTCGCCGCCAGCCGCGACCGCGCGGACTGGTACATCGAACGCTGGTAGAGCTCCGAGAATGCTTCGGGACCAAAGCTCGGGTCACGGCGCCGCGAGCCAAGCGCCACATGCAGCTCCGCCGTTCGCTCTGCGAGGAGCCGAACCAGCGGCACGTACGGTCCGAGCGTCTCCTCCATCACTTTGGGCGGCGTCTCGAGCGCCCGTTTCACCAATCCACCCTCCGGGAACTCCGCTTTGACATCAACCGGTTGTGCCAGCGCCTGCTCGTAGTAGCGTTGGATCACCTCCAATGTGAATGTCCAGGCATCACCGCGGTTCGGAATGAACCTCTGCAGCGCCCCAACCAGGGCAGGCTCCTTCTTCTGGGTTTCGTACTGCAGCGTCCCGAGCACCTCCGGTGCCTGCCGAAACGTCGTACTCTCGTTGAGAAAACGGACGACTTCCACGTCCGCATTGACCCCTGGCTCGATCAGGCGCTGGAGCTTCAGGATCGCAACTTCACCGAACGCGATACTGGTGTTGGTCTGTTCCACGCCCATCGAACGCGGGGTACTTCGAGCTGCTTCGCGCGCGGTTTCGGTCCCCTGCTGCACCCAACCCACCAAGCGCCCCTTGCCGGTCTTCAGGCCCCGGCGGCTCGCCATCACCGCCAAAAGCTGTCGTGCAAAGTCCTCGATCAGGCTGGCCTCACAGACGATGCTGGCAGCTTCGTTGGAAAGATCCTCATCCTTGCCCGCCTTGGCCAACACCGCCGCCGGATGTGCCTTCAGCACACCGGCTGCCTCAGCACCGCTGCATATCCCCAGCGGCAGCAGGTAGATCTCGCTCGACCCCTGATAGAAGTCCACCTGCAGCAGCACGAGCAAGCTCGCCCTGCCAACCGCAGCCTCGTCAACCACCTGTACGTTCCGTATCCGCCTGGCCTTGGATCTAAACCAACGCTGCCGCGTCACATGTTGCGTGAGCAGCCCTTCCAGCCTTCCCCTCCCCGGCCGCTCCAAAAGCACTTTCAACTCCCCCACATCCCGCAACTCCGGGACATCCCCCCCGCCCGTGGCCGGAGCGCTCGGCTCCGTCAACTGAAACCAAAAAAAAGCGTGTGGGCTCAACGAGAGCGAGTATGGTCCCTCCGAAATCGCAGGAAACGGCGTGCGTCCAAAGAGCTCCTCCGGAACCGACCCCGCGTAGTCCGCCAAGTCCAGCTCCACGTGCTGGCAGAAACGCGCAAGATTCGCCACTACAAGAATCCGCTCCTGCTCGTAGGACCGCACGAACGCGAACACCTTGTTGTTGTTCGGCCGCAGCAGCTTGAAGGCCCCCCGCCCGAAGGCCGCGTGTCTCGTCCGCAGCGTGATCATTCGCTTCATCCACCACAACAGCGACGATGGATTGCCAAGCGCTGTCTCCACGTTCACCGCTTCGTAGTGGTATTCCGAGTCGATTATGACCGGCAGATATAGCCGCTGAGGATTGGCCCGCGAAAAACCCGCGTTGCGATCCGGGCTCCACTGCATGGGTGTTCGTACACCGTCGCGGTCGCCCATGTAGATGTTGTCCCCCATGCCGATCTCGTCCCCGTAGTAGACAACCGGTGTGCCCGGAAGCGAGAACAGCAGCCCGTTCAGCAGCTCGATCTTCCGTCGCGCCCTAAGCAGCGGTGCCAGTCTCCGGCGTATGCCGAGGTTGATCCGCGCCTGCCGATCCTCCGCGTATACGCGCCACATATAGTCCCGATCCTCGTCCGTTACCATTTCCAGCGTCAGCTCGTCATGATTACGCAAAAAGATGGCCCACTGACAATTCTCCGGGATCGCAGGTGTCTGATCCAGAATATCGACGAGCGGAAACCGGTCCTCCAAATGTAAGGCCATGAACATCCGCGGCATCAGAGGAAAATGGAAGTTCATGTGGCACTCGTCTCCATTTCCGAAGTATGCCGCCGAATCCTCCGGCCATTGGTTGGCCTCTGCAAGCAGCATGCGATCCTTGTATTTCCCGTCGATATGCCTCCGAAGCTCCTTAAGGAATGCGTGCGTTTCCGCAAGGTTCTCGCAATTGGTTCCCTCCCGCTCATATAAGTACGGCACGGCATCCAGTCGCATCCCGTCCACACCCATATCCATCCAGAAATCCACGATCTTGAGCAAGCTCCTATGAACCTGCGGGCTATCAAAGTTCAGATCCGGCTGGTGAGAATAGAAGCGGTGCCAATAGTAGGCTTTTGCCACCGGATCCCAAGTCCAATTCGACGTCTCGAAGTCCTTGAAGATAATCCGGGTGTCGGAATAGCGCTCCGCCGTATCACTCCACACATAGAAGTTGCGCTCCCGGCTGCCAGGCGGGGCTTCACGCGCGCGCTGGAACCACGGATGCTCGCTCGAAGTGTGGTTGATAACGAGCTCCGTGATCACGCGCAGGCCGCGCGCATGCGCCTCCCGTAGAAAACGCTTGAAGTCCGAAAGCGTGCCATGCGCCGGGTTCACGCTCGTATAATCCGCAATGTCGTAGCCATCGTCGCGCAGCGGCGACGGGTAGAAGGGAAGCAGCCAAATGGCGGTGACACCCAGATCCCGGAGATAGTCGAGCTTGCTGATAAGGCCCTGGAAATCTCCTATGCCGTCTGCATTGGAATCGCAAAATGCGCGGACGTGGAGTTCGTAGATGACGGCATCCCTGTACCACTGGGGTTCGCTCTCTGGCTCCTGACGCGGGCGGCGACGGCTCATCTAGTGTCCTGTATCCGTGCGGAGGGCGGCGAGCAATTGGCGACGGGCTAGCTGCTCCTTCGTCCTCACGCGCTTGTAGCCGGTTGCTGCACGATGAAAAGGTGGGCCGGGACGCGCTGCGGGTCCAGCTCCACATAGTTGCGCCCGCCACGCCAAGGGTAGCGCGCACCCGTGAGGACGTCGTGGACCTCGTAAGCGCTGTCTTCTTCAACACCAAGCAGCTTGGGGTCCAGCTCAACCCATCCTGATTGCTTGTAGCGATAATCCAAGTTGACTACGATTAGAACCCGACTCTCGCAGTCGTCGCTATGCTTGCTGAAGCATAGGAGCTGGTTGTTGTCCGTGGGGTGAAAACGTAGATTGCGATTATCCTGCAAGGCTGGCTGGGATTTGCGCGTTTGATTGATGCGGGTTATGATCGAGCGCAGGCTTTTCGGTTCGCGTAGGTTCCATGACCTAATTTCGTACTTCTCGTTATCGAGATATTCCTCGGATCCAGGCCGGGCTACGTGCTCCATGAGCTCGAATGCGGGTCCGTAGATACCGTAGTTGCTTGCGAGTGTAGCGGCTAGGACGAAGCGAGCGATGAAGGCCGGCCGGCCACCGTGCTGAAGGTGCTCCGGCAGAATATCTGGCGTGTTTGGCCAAAAGTTAGGTCGAAAGTAGCTGGCCAGCTGCGTGGTTGTGAGCTCTTCGAGGTACTGTTGAATTTCCCAACGGGTGTTTCGCCAGGTAAAGTACGTATACGATTGAGAGAACCCTGCCTTGGCGAGCGCGGCCATGAGCTTGGGTCGAGTAAAGGCCTCGGCAAGAAACACCGTATCCGGATGTTGCTTGTAGATTTCGGACAGGCACCAGGCCCAGAAGGGAAGCGACTTGGTATGTGGATTGTCGACACGGAAGATCCGGATACCCTGTTCGATCCAATAGATAAGAATGCTATAAAGCTCTTGCCATAGTGGCCACCAATCTCTGGAGCCGAAATCGAAAGGATAGATGTCCTGGTACTTCTTGGGCGGGTTCTCGGCATACTGAATCGTGCCATCCGGACGCTGTTTGAACCATTCGGGATGCTCCTTCACGTAGGGGTGGTCCGGCGAAGCTTGAAACGCAATGTCCATGGCCACCTCCAAATCATGTTCGCGGGCCGCAGACACTAGATGGCGAAAATCGGTCGGGGTTCCGAGCTCCGGGTGGATCGCTTTGTGGCCGCCCTGGGAGGAGCCTATGGCCCATGGACTGCCGGGGTCTTCAGGCTGGGCTTCGAGAGCGTTGTTCCTGCCTTTGCGGTAGCTCCTGCCGATGGGATGAATGGGTGGCAGGTACAGGACGTCAAAGCCCATGGAGGCCACGTAGGGCAGCACGGCCTCGACATCCGCAAAAGAGCCGTGCTTGCCGTTGCTGCCGGTCGAGCGTGGAAAGAGCTCGTACCAGGCCGAGAATCGCGCCTTGGTCCGCTCGGCGCGTACCTGCAGGACATGGTCGTAGCGCGTACCACGACTGCGGTCCGGATAGGCAGCCATCAGGTCGGAGAGACCGATGCCCAGCGCAGCCTGTTTGGCCGTTGTGGTGTCGGGATCGCGCAAATCCAGGGCGAAGCGCTCGAGCAGGGCGTGATCCCCCTCGTGTTTTCTCCAAGCGCGTTCGGCCGCTTGTTCTACCAAGTCTGCCCCGACGAGCAGCTCGAGCGCTACTTCCTGCTTTGCCTGGATCCGCTTCTGCAGGCGAGCGCGCCAAGTTGCAAAGTCGTCGACCCAGGCCTCGAGCGTGTACTCCCACAGGCCGAGCTCCGTGAGGTCGAAGCTGGCTTCGAAGCGGTCGTTCACCAGGAGATCAAGGGGCGTCTCGCTCCAGCTCCCGCCCTGCCCAAACCGATACAGCACCACGCCTGCCACGGCGTCGTGGCCATCCGCCACCAAGTCGGCCTGGACCGCGAACCGATCGCCAAGAATGGCCTTGACCGGCCAACGGCCGCCATCGATCTCCGGCCGAACGCCCTCGATCCAGACCCGGTTCACTACATCGGGAGGAAGCATGCTGATTCTCTAGTCTCGAGTTCAGCACTTTTGTAGGTGTTTTTGGAGTGAACGGCAAAGAGCGGAATGTACCGCTGCCGGGTCGGCCCGGTGGTCGGGACGTTTTGCGGGGTCGGCCGACGTGCACGATGTGCGCGCGGTAGTCAAGCCCACGAGCTGAGCCTAGGCGCGCGCACGCCGGCCTCGACGCGCGCGCCAACCCGGCGAGCGAACTGGCATGCGGGTCGGCGCGCGCTGCGCCCCCGCAAAACATCCCGACCACCGGGCCTGCATGTTTGGGGTGGCTGCTGCCCTCCGCGTCTCCTGGGCGGTCACGGCTGTTTCCCGGGCGTCCCTTCCCAGCTACGAAGGCGCACCATGTTCACAGTCGCGCAACGCCACGCAAGTAGACCATACCGCCGTGATAGCCGACCGGACTGCGGCGGGGCCAGGGAAGTCCGTTCGCCATACGTGTGGGTACCTCATCGGGGAAGTTGTTGAGCATGTTGTTGGCGCCGAGCATTAGCGAGAACCGGCGGTCGATGCGGTAGGTCAGCTGGGCATCCAAGAGCACCTCGCCACCGACCGAGTATTGGGGATCTTCGTCTTGGTGCGAGCCGTAGTAGTTGGCACGCAGCATCAACGACCATTTGCCGAGATTCTGCGTTGCGGTGGCAGCCAGGTGGTGCCTGGGCAAGGCGTTCTCGATGTTGGCTTTGCGCCGTTCGTTCACGGCGATGTTCGTTTGTTCGGCAACCTTCGTTCTGTTGAAATTGTAGGCCAGGCTGACGTTCATATCGCCGGCACCCTCCAAGGCGAAATCTGCCCAGTCAAGATCGTAGAGCAGCACCACATCGAGGCCAGTCGTCACCGTATCCAGACCATTGGTGTAGAAGCGGATCTTCTGATACGTCGGCGAGCCCGGAGGGGCCGCCATGGCCGAGACATCGATGTCGGCCGCCATCACGATGCGGCCCTCGACGGCAATGCGATACGCGTCGGCCGTCAGCCGTAGAGAGCCGGTGGGTTGGGTGGTGAAGCCGAAGCTCACGTTCACCGACTTCTCCGGCTGCAACAGCCGGCCCCCGTGCGGCCGGGCCACCTCGTCGGTTGGCCGCACGGTTCCGGTTAGCTGCTGCTCGATGGTTCCGGGCACGAAGACCGTTGCAACGTTTGTCAGGTTGGACTGGCCCGGCGTCGGAGCACGAAAGCCCGTAGACGCGGCACCGCGCAGCGTCAAGAAGTCCGTGGCGGCGTAGCGAGCTGCCAGCTTGCCATTCAGGGTCGAGCCGAAGCTCGAGAAGTTCTCGAACCGGCCTGCACCCTGGAGAAGCAGATCCTCATTCGCGTCCCACTCGGTGTCCGCATAGAAGGCCCAATTGGTGCGAGTCCATGCGCCCGCCATGTCTGGGGATGTGCCCTGGTAGCCGTTGGCTCCGATGAGCGGTTCCGTGTACGGCATGCTCATCATGGTCATCGGGTCGATCATCGCCGTCGGGTCGCGGAGACTGCTCACGCCGCTCCACCTTCCGGCTTGCCAGGAGGCATCGTCACCCTGGTACATGGTGAACTCCTCGCTGCGCCATTCTGCGCCCCAGGCGAGATTGAGGCCCTCCGTGATGCCATAGGAAAAGTCGGCATTGAAATTGAGATCCCTTTGTTGTAAGTCCCCCGGCTTGAACACCGTGGGTGACTCGGGGCCCCAGGACGGATTGATGCTGTCGTTCAGCGTGTAGCTGATCCGGTTCATGCCGAAGGCGCCGCTGAGATCGTACTGAACACCGAACGGGAAGGCACCGCCCACACCGGCAACCTGGCTGAAGTCGGTGATGAAGCCCTCAAGGCGCGGCGTGAAGCCGACGGGCCACTGGCCTTGGTCCGACCAGCTGAAATTGCCTTTCGAGGGATCCATCGGATCGAGCGGCAACGGGGTGCTCACGCCGGACTTGTTGGGCTCGCGGTAGAAAAAGCCGTAGTTGCCGTAGGTGCGAGCAAAACTGCCGAAGAAATAGGGCCTGACGTCTTCGGTGACCGGCAGCCCGCCGTTCCAGAACAAGCGCAGGCCCCGGCTTTGGGGACGGCCCCACACCTGGGCGGGATCGGGCACGTCTTGCACTCCCATGTCCGTCAATGCTCGCGCCTTTTCGTGCTGGCCACCTCGGGACAGTTCTTGGGAATCCGTGTACTCGGCGCTGAGGCTGAGAAAGCCCTCCGGGCCCAGGGGCAGGCCCAGGTTGCCAGCGATCTGAAACTCGTGCTCGCCGCCGTACCATTGCCCGACTCGGGCCTGCACCTCACCGCCCTGTGCATTGTCCTTGAGGATGTAGTTGATCACGCCGGCAATGGCGTCCGAGCCGTACTGCGCCGCCGCACCGTCACGCAACACTTCCATGTTCCTAAGGGCAATGGTCGGGATCATGCCGACGTCGACGGCCTGAGCGCCCTGGTTCATGGCGGCGCCGCCAAGGGCCACCAGCGCGGAACGATGTCGGCGTTTGCGGTTAACCAACACCAGCGTTTCGTCGGGCGGCAAGCCACGCAGGGAGCTCGAACGAATGAAGGCGCTGCCGTCTCCGGTGTAGGACGTGGCGGCAAAAGAAGGCACGATGTTCTTCAGGATCTCCGTCATATCCCCGTTGCCCTGCTGCTGCAGCGTCTCGACCTTGAATGAGTCGATAGGAACCGCGGAATCCATGCTGGTGCGGCCCCCGAAGCGCGTACCTGTCACGAGCAACTCCTCGGGGGGCTCCGAATCCCCGGTCTCCGCCTCGGCGCCGGCCGTGCCGGAAGCCTCCGACCCGCTGTGCGGAGCAGGACGCTCCCCAGCCGAGCCCACCGGGGCAAATGACTCGGAATCGCCAGCCGCGGCATCTTGAGGGAGCGATTCTTGCGCCGCCGCGAAAGCGGGCATCACGAGTACTGGTCCCAAGGCTGCGATGAACGGCCAACCGGCCACCCCGAGCATCCGTCTCGCTGTAAGCGTGTTGACGTTTCTCATTTTCCCATGCGCTCCACGACTCTTGTGCGTTCCACGACTCTTGTGCGTTCCACGACTCGGGTCTTGTGCGTTCCACGACTCGGGACGCCTTCTCCCCGTCTGTCGTGCCAAGGCCGCTCCGGGGTTAATACAATGAGCGATTCGAGTCAATCCTATTGCATTCGGCGCCTGCCTCCCTTGCATACACGCGCTCCGACTTCGAGAGGGTCGTCTCGTGCATCACGAGTGGTTCTTCCCTCACAGCTAGGACTTTTGATGATTGGCTGCACGACTTGCTTGTCCGCTACGGAGACGCGGAGCCCGGCAGCCGCCCTGTACGCAAGAGCAGCACATTCACCAAAGCCGGCCCCCAGCAATCCCGGGCGATGAACGCTCTTCAAGCGAGACAACTCGTGCCCGCCGCTGGCGGTGTTGCACCTCCTCGAATATGCGCTGCACAGCATCGAAATGAACCGCAGTCATCGTCGGTGCGCCTTGCCAGCGACCGCCAGCCCTCGACGCCAATCGATCACATCCCTGGCAAGCGGTACTAGTGCCCTAGCAGTTGTCCGGCCGGCGCGAAGTGCCTTGCAACCTTTCGAGGGCGGCCCCCTTGACAAGCTCTTTTTCCGGTCACTATTATCACGGCTCTACAGAGGCTAACCTTCCGAGATTGCTGAGGCTTTCCTGATTTCTTTCACCCCGCGACGGAGTCAGAACGGGCCGCGGGCCGGTTTGAGTACGGGTTCGATCCAGCGCGAGCGGCGACATACCGGGTCGGCGGCAGCAGCGGGCGGAGGAACGATGAGCCATAGCCTAACGAAGATGAGCGCCAGCGTGACGTCGTTGGCGACCCTGCTCGTGTGCTCGCACTTCCCTTCACCAGGTCCGGTCAAGGCGCAGGACATGGTTTTTGGCATGGACGAGGCCTCGACCGGTCGCCGAGGCCGGGTCAGAGGGGGGCCGCCGTCGCGGGTCCTGGCCAACGCGTTTCGCATGTACCAGCGCGAGCGCTACGAGGAGGCGGCCGTCCAGCTCCAGCGAGTAGTGCAAGGCGAAACCCGCGACGCCCCTGCGAACGTACAAAAGGCCCAGTTTTTTCTGGGCAAGACCCTGTATCACCTGCAGTTCTACCAGTCTGCTCTCTCGCTTTTCGACGAGATCAGCGAGAAACGCAGGCGCCACGTGTTCTTCGACCAGACGCTACAATGGTTGGCTCAGCTGGCTTCGCAGCTTCCAGAGTCGGCAGGAATAATCCAGAAGATCGGTCGCTTCGGCATGAAGCAGCTGGATCGGTTCAACACACCCGACAATTTCGATCTGTATAACCAGCTGCTGTACCTCATGGGTCGCTCCAAGTATCAACAGGGGGAGTTTCGTCAGGCGATCGCCCTGTTCGAGCGTGTCAGTCGAGAGTCGCGGTGGTACGTCCAGTCCCGGTTCTTTCAAGGGATCTCACATATCCGAATGCGCAGGGCAAAGCCGGCTATCGGATCGTTTCGCGCCATTCTCGATGCTCTGGAGCGTGGCGTCGAAGGTGTTGAGGACGAGGAGCGCATGCGCGATCTCGCCTGGATCTCGTTGGCGCGCACATACTACACGGCGGCGAACCGAACCACGGAGGAGGGTGAGCGGGATGTCAACCCGCAGCTGCTAGGCAACGCGGTGGAGGCTTGGAACCGGATCGGCCAGGGCAGCGAGTACTGGCTTGATGCATTGTTCGAGGCGTCGTGGGCGTTGTTCTTGGCAGACGAGTACGCTCGAGCGCTGGGCAACGTGCACACGCTCTTTTCTCCCTATTTCGAGAACGCCTTCTATCCGGAGGCCCTCGTGCTCAAGGCGGTGGTCTTCTTTTCCAACTGTCAAATGAACAATGCCGCCGCAATGGTTGAGCTTTTTCACAATTACTACGATCCAGTCAAGCGGCGACTGGAGGATTTGTTGGAGAAATACAAAGATAACGAACAGTTCTTCACGTTCCTCAAGCGAGTGCGTTCGGGGCAAGCAGAGCTGCCGACGGCAGTTCGCGCCGTTGTGGCCTCTGCGCTGTCGGATCGCACCGTCGTGCGCAACCTCGAGTACGTACGCCTGCTGGAGGAGGAGGAGAAGAGGATGAATGGAGCCCCGGCCGCGTTCAGGAATTCGGGCGTCGGGGCGCGCATATTGCAAGACGTCCTGGTGGCCAAGTCGTTTGCGATAGATCAGGCCGGCGACCTGGCCAAAGCTCGCTACAACCGTCTGCTGAACGAGTTGCAGGACCTGTTCAACCAAATCGACACCGTGGACCTGGAGGTCGCGACGTACGAGCGCGGTCAGCTGTCCCAGGAGCTGCAGGCTCAGTCGAAGATCGCCGCTGAGTCGACGGGAGGTGAAGTGGAGGTTGATTCTGAGCATCAGCTCTGGCCGTTCGATGGGGAGTACTGGCGCGACGAGCTCGGCTTCTATCGCCAGCAGGTCACTTATCGGTGCGGGAGGTAGCTAACATGCAGAGGTACCGAAGGGCGCTGCTCATCTTGATCTCGCTGGCGTTCGCGTCGTTGCTCGGTTTCGAGATTGGGAGCGCAAGCGCGAAGAAGCGCCGGTCACAGGTCAAGCGAGCCTCGCGGGCTTCCGCGGCCCTCGACGCGCAGCAGCCAAAGGCGGCTGCAAAGGACGAGAAAGCCGAAGGCAAGGAACGGAAACCGGAAGGCGGCTACTGCATCTCACCGGCTGCACCCAAGGCGATCTCTGAGTGCCCGGACTACCAGCCCAAGAGCAGGCTGAGAAGAAGTCGGGCTCCCCGGTCGCGCCTGCGCCAGGCCAAGCGCAAGGCGGAGCCGAAGAAGGACACCAGGCCCAAGGGACCTTCCTTCGAAATCGATCTGGCCACCTTGACCGCCCGAGACCGCATCAAGAGCAAAGCTCAGTCGCTGCTAAAGAAAGAGATCCGCATCACGCAGCGGCTGATCCGCAACACGCGCAAGAATCACCCCCAGCGTCCCGACTACTTGCTGCGCTTGGGCGAGGGCTACTTCGAGCTCATGCAGCAGCAAACAGTTGCTTTGCGCAACCTGGACGATCCCATTTTCGCCGCGTGCAAGGAGAAGAAGGACGCCGGTAGATGCAGGCGCCTCCAAGGACAACAGAAGACCGCATTTGCGGCGCTCAAGAAGACTCGCGAGGCGAACATCCGCACCCTGGCCACCCTCGTGCAGGACCACCCGCACTTCCGGCGTATGGACGAGGTGCTGTTCCAGCTCGGCTTCGCGTTGGAGGAGATGCGCCAGAACGACCGGGCCCTCAAGGTCTACCGCAAGCTGGTGAAGGGTTATCCGCAGAGCCGCTTCATTCCGCATGCCTACCTTTCCTTTGCGGAGCACTACTTCGGCAACGGAGAGATGCGCGCTGCGCTGACCTTCTATCGGAAGGTGACCGACGTGCCACCTGGGCGTAATCCGGTTTACGGATACGCGGTCTACAAACAGGCTTGGTGCCATTACAACTTGGAGGACTACCGCCGCTCACTGCAGTCGTTTGTCGAGACCGTCGAATTCGCGCAGAAACACCCCGAGGCGAAGGACGTCAAGAATCTGGCCAAGCAGTCCCGGCGCGAGATGGTGATGCCTTACGCGCAGGTAGGTAATCCGACCCGGGCGCTGGAGTTCTTCCGGCGCTACGCCGATAACGACAAGCACGCGCTGGAGCTGCTCGAGTCCCTGGCGGAAATCTACTACGATACCGGAAATTGGCGGAACACCATCGCCGTCTACCACGCACTCATGGCCGAGCAGCCACGGTCGGGCAGGGTCTGCTTCTGGCAGAGTCGAGTCACCAACGCGGTCGTCTCCAGCAGAGCCAAGAACAGGCAGGTCACCGAAATCGAGCGCCTTGTCGATCTGTACGAGGCATTTGTCGGAGGGTCGTACTCGGACGAGGACAAGCGCAAGTGCAAGCAGGCGGCAGCCTCGGTCCTCATCGATCTGGCTACCGCCTGGCACCGAGAGGCCATCGGCACCGATTCGCAGCCTGGCACCAACGATCGCAGCACCATGGAGTTGGCGTCGCGACTGTATCGACTGATCACGAAGAAATTCCCCGAGATGGAGCAGATGGAGTTTCCCGAGATCGACCGCAGGGACTGGCCCACGCTCTATCGTGTCAGCTACTTTCAGGCCGAGCTGTTGTGGAAGATGGAGGACTGGGGACAGTGCGGTCCCGCCTTCGACAAGGTCGTCGAGATCAACCCGCAAGGCGAATTCACCTCCGACGCCGCTTACGCTGCCGTGCTTTGCTACAACAATCTGTACCAGCAGACGTTCAAGCGGAGGGAGACGCAGCTCCGAGGCAGCAAGGGCAGGGGGCAGAAGTCGGCTCAGATCGCCAAGTTCAGGCCTCGCGACTTCACCAAGCTCGAGAGTGGCATGCTCAGCGCGTTCCAGCGCTACGTTTGTTTTGTTCCGGATAGCCAGGATCTGCCGCAAATCAAGTATCGTCGGGCTCGGATCTACTACGAGTCCAATCACTTTGAAGAGGCGGCGCTCCTGTTCAAAGACATCGCTTACAACCACAAAGAAAGCGATCTAGCGGTCTATGCCGCCAACTTGTACCTGGATTCCTTGAATGTTCTCGCCAGCTTCACGAAGCCGCGACGTCCCAGCTGTTACGATGAAATGAACGACAGCATCGAGCCCCTTTACGGCATCTATTGTGCCGGCGAACAGGCCAAGGAGGATCACCAGGACCTGTGCGGAGTGCTCGAACAGCTGCGATGCGATCTCTTGCGCAAGAAGGCCGAAGCGTATCAGGAGAACGAGGAGTACAAGAACGCCGCCAAGGTCTACGTGGGCATCTTCCGCAAGTACGCCGAGTGCGGCCGGCTCGACGAGGTGCTGTACAATGCCGCGTTGAACTTCGAGGCCGCGCGGCTGCTCGGGCGCTCGATCAAGGTGCGCAAGGTGCTGGCGGAGCGCTTTCCGAAGAGCAAGCTGGCCCGGCGCGCCGTCTTTCTAATCGGTGCCAACTATCACGCGCTCGCCATCTACAGCACGGCCGCGGACTACTACGAGCAGTTTGCACGCGAGTACCCCAAGGAGGATGGACGGAGCTGCACCGCGAAGGAAAAACGCACTGGCGTGTGCGCAATTGCTCACGATGCGTTGCAGAACGCGGTGTTCTTCCGCCTGGGTCTAGGCGACGAGGAAAAGGCAGTCGAGGACGCGAGCCTCTTCGAAAGACACTTCAAGCGCAAGCACCCGCGGCAAACATCGCAGGTCGTGTACTCGCTGGGTTCGATCTACGAGCGAGACGAGAACTGGAGCAAGGTCGTTTCGCACTATCAGAAGTACCTGCGGACCTACGGTCGTATGGCCATGCCGCACGAAAAGATCCAGGCGAACGTGGAGATCGGTCGTGCTTATTGGCAGCTGGGCGACAGGAAGAAGAGCGTCCGGGCCTACAAGGTGGCGTCGGATCTGTGGCGCAAGGGAGCCGCAAAGAGGATCGCCAAGCTACCGGTTGAAGCGGCCAAGAAGCAGCGCTACTCGGCTGTAGCCAAGGTCGCGGTCGGGGAGGCCCTTTTTCGCCAATCCGATCAGCTTTTCGAGAGGTTTAGAGCGATAGAGTTTCCCATATTCAAAGGGAAGGCTACCGGGAAGATAAAGAAGAGCAAAAAGAAAAAGAAGAAGAAGTCGCGACGTTGGAGCCGCAAGCTCCAGAAGGCTCAGAAGAAGCGGATGGAGACGTTTCAGAAGTGGTTGCAGAACGACTTCGTCAAGTGGATGAAGAGCAAAGAAAAGGCCTTGACCGCGGCAAGGGTGTCCTACGAGCAGATTGCGAAGCTGAAGGTGCCGCAATGGGATATCGCTGCCGCTGCCCGCATCGGCGACATGTATCGAGAGATCGTGGACCAGTTCCGTGAGGCACCGGTACCGCCGGTGTTCGAAAAGGACGAGGAACTGGTCGACATCTACTACCAGTCGCTGGACGAGCAGTCGCAGCCGTGGGTGATGAGGGCCAAAGACGCCTACGAGTTTTGTTTGATCACGGCAACGAAGGTGCGCTGGTTCAATGAGTTCATGACGCAATGTGAGACGGAGCTGTTCAGGCTCGATCCACGCAAGTATCCAAGGGCGGCGGAGCTCAGGGGCAGGGGTCGCTACATTCACACGGCGGAGGCAAGACCGGACGTCGTGGATTTGGGCTTGGGCGACGAAGAGGAGCAAAGCGATGGTTAGGCGACGCCTCAGGCGCGTGGTCGTCGGTTTCTGGTTGGGGCTGTTGGCCCCGAGCATGGTCGGATGCGGAGGGGGCGCGGCGGCAACGGGTGGAAGCAAGGTGTCGCGAGTCACTAGGGACAAGCGTGCAGTGGATGAGCGCGGGCGCGTGGTGCGCGTGGCCGGAGGCCAAACGGTGAGTGTGGATGCGCACAACTACTGGCTCGAGGGCAAGGAGGCTTTCGCCAAGTACGAGAAGGGGACCTGGAACGACGAGCAATGCGCAGAAGTGATCGAGCTTTTTCAGAAGGCGTCGGACGCGCAGGGGGGCTTCGTAGAGGCGCTTTACATGGCAGGCCTGACCCACGAGCGCTGCGGCCGGAGCGGCCCGGCGCTGAAATTCTATCGCAAAGCTCACAATGTGAGCCCCAAGTACTGCCGTGCGCGGGTCGCGCTGGCGATCGAGGCGATGAAGAGAGGGGACGACTCGCACGCACGGCGGGAGCTTCACGAAGCTGTGCGCGCAGACCCGCAGTGCACGGAAGGCTATGTCAACTTGGCGATCGTTCAGCACCGTGCGGGCGGGGAGGAGAACAACCGGGAAGCGCTCAATAACCTGCGTCGCGCGCTGGCTATCAACGCGTCGTACTTGCCTGCCTTCAACGAGATGGCCCTGATCTATCTGGACGAAGCTCGGGGCAACAAGAAGATGCTCGATCTTGCGGAGGTTGTGTGCAGTCAGGCGCAGAAGATCGACAAGGACTACGCACCCATTTATAACACCTGGGGGCTAATCGATTTGCGGCGTGACAAGATCATTGCGGCCGCGGCCAAGTTCAAGCGCGCGATCGAACTGGATCCTCAGATGTTCGAAGCATACATGAACTTCGGGCAGCTCACGCTGGGTTTCAGGGGGTATGCGGACGCTAAGGATGCGTTCATCAAGGCCCTGGAGGCGCATCCCGACAAGTTCGACGCTCATATTGGCCTGGGCATGGCTCATCGTGGGCTGGAGGAGAACGACAAGGCCAAGGCCGAATACGAAAAGGCGATGAAGCTGCGGCCGCGGAGAGCAGAGCCGTACTATAACCTTGGCGTGCTCCACCAAGACTTCATGAATGCGCAACCGGCGGAGCTTAACCAGGCCGCAAAATACTATCGGAGCTTCTTGGCCAAGGCTGGTGAAGCACGACGCTACGCGAGTCAGGTCAGTGAGATCACGAGAGTCTGCAAGCGCAAAAAGACGCGACGCAAGCGCAAGCTAAAGAGTCACAAGTGCATTGCCGGCAGGCTTCAGAACATTCGCGACACGCTGCAGGCGCTCCGCGAGATGGAGAAGATGGAGCGCGAGATGGCAAAAATGCAGGAGATGCAGAAGGAACAAGAACGGCGGGAGCAGGAGCAGTTGAAGCGCGAAGAAGAACGAAAGAAAAAGGAAAAAGGGAAGAAAAAGGAAAAAGGGAAAAGGAAGAAGTGAGAGCTTGGATCGGGGTTGAGGGCCGTATGGCTAGCGCCCTGAAGCGGCAAGTATTTGCATGACTCCGCGGGCAAATCGCCGGACCGATGGCGTTTGGCCAGGGAGCTCAGGCTTCGTTGGTGGGATTGTCCTGATCGTGTCAGGATAGTACACTGCGCCCAAAAAGCCTCGGTGGACAAGCCATTGATGACAGGCCGTTGATGACAGGCCGTTGAAGAAATGTGCGTTTCGAGCGGCGACATCGAGGAGCGTGGGTTTGCTAGGCAAGCGGTGCCCGCGTGCGGAGGAAACGATGAGGGCAGTAGGAAGTGTGCTGTTTGCAGGGGTGCTGGTGGCGTTGGGCAGCGGGCCGGCCGCCGCTCAGGATAGCGCGGACAACGCCACCACGTACGATTTCGAGGACGATTTGGTTCAGGGCGACTTGGTGCGTCCGGACGGAGAGATGCTTCACGTCAGGCGGCGTGGCGCGAGAAGCTCGTTGATCAGGATCCGCGAGCATTTCATCCCAGAGATGCTGAAATCGGTGGAGGACCTCTAGACCAAGGTCTAGCTAGTGTTGGGATAGGCGGTCCGGTCCGCCCGACCGGGGTTGGCCGCGAGGGAAAAGCTGATTGGCCGACGGCAGTCGGACGTTAAGAAGTGACGGCAAGCGGGGCGGAGGTAGCGGTGAGCCAAGGCAACGTGCAAGTCCCGATTACATTCCATTTCTACGAGGGGGATCGCTGCGTTCGCTCGGAGACCCTGGCGCAGGACATCATCAAGATCGGGCGACTCGAGTCCAGTCATCTCAGGATCGAGGACGACAACGTCTCAAAGATGCACTCCGTGATCGAGGTCTCGGCGCCGGACGACGTCTACATCATCGATCTTGGCTCGGCGGCAGGCACGATCGTCAACGGTGCCAAGGTCAATAAGGCGCCGCTGCGTCACGGCGATCAGATCCTCCTTGGCGGCACGTGGATCGTGGTTGACATGTCTCAGGCGCAGGCTGCCGACGCCGTTGCCCCAAGCGCGGCCGTGGCCGGCACTGCCAGCGGCGCGAGCGCGGCCGGCGGCTCGCCTGGAGCGCAGCCCGGCACGTACGGTTCCATGGAGCAGTCCATGGGCGCTGGGGACCCAAGCGGCTACACCCAACCGGCCTACGGCGCTGGTTACGCGCCGGAGATTCCGCCGGGAGTGAGCGAGGGCGAGGTTGCGCAGTATCAGCTCGTCGCCAGCGAGCCACCGGTTGCGCCCGAGGATATCGACTCCGGCGAGCAGATCCTGGAGATCGTGGTGATGTGGGGTGAGCTGAGCGTGCTCCACGTGGCTCACCAGCCTCCTTCGCAACCGTTTTCTGTAGGCGATGCCACCGATGCGAAAGGCAAGCTTCAGACCGATTTCTTGGTGGGCAGCGAGTCCCTGGGGACCGAGCGCCTGCCCGTGACCACGTCGGCTGGAGCCGTGGTCATACCACCGGGTGCCGTCGGCGACGTCACCATAGGCGATGACGAGTACTATGCCTTCGAGGAGCTCGCCGCCACGGGTCGACTGTCTCCCTGCCCGGAGCTCGAGGGCGCTCAGCAGTTCCAGCTCCCCGCCAACTCCCTGGCGCGCGTGATGTACAACGGCTTTCAGTTCGTCGTGAAGCCCGTGTCTGCCGCCAGGCCAATCGGAGTGGGCGGAAGGGGCATCGAGTGGAAGCGTTACCTATGGACCATGCTGTCTTTGCTCCTGCACGGTGCCTTCCTGCTGCTGTTTTACTTTCTGCCGCCATACGCTTCGTCGCTGTCCCTTGACTTGCTCAATGCCGACTCGCGCTTGGTCAAGTACCTGATCGAACCTCCTGAGACCCTCGAGGAGGAGACCCCCGAGTGGTTGAAGGACAACAAGGACGACGAGGGCGGAAAAGGCAAGAAACACAAGGACGAGCAGGGGCAAATGGGCAAGAAGGAGGAAAAGAAGACCAAGGACAAGTACGCCATCGAGGGACCGCAGGACAACAAGGATCTCAAGATGGCGCGGGAGGAGGCGAAGGAGGAGGCTCGCAACGCCGGCATCATCGGTGTTCTCAAGATGGTTTCGGGTGCTTGGAACTCACCCACCTCACCGTATGGCGCCGAAACCGCTCTCGGGGCTGATCCCATGGCGGCTCTCGGTGCCCTGATGGGCGACCAGATCGGTCAGAATTTCGGCTTCGGTGGACTCGGCGTGCGTGGAACCGGTCGCGGCGGCGGCGGGACCGGTGAGGGTACCATCGGGTTGGGGAGCGTTGGAACCATCGGTCACGGAGCGGGCGGAGGCAAGGGCTCCGGGTACGGTCGCGGAGCGGGCGGCTTCAGGGGCCGTCGGGCCAAGGTGCCACGGATTCGCACGGGACGGGCCGATGTTCGAGGCTCGCTCTCCAAGGAAGTGATCCGACGCATCATCCGGCGCCACATCAACGAGGTGCGGTTCTGCTACGAGCAGGAGCTCAACATGCGGCCGGATTTGAAGGGCCGCGTAGCCGTCAAGTTCATCATCTCGCCCACCGGTGCCGTGCAAAGCGCGGTCGTGGCCAAGTCCTCCCTGGGCAATGCGCGTGCGGAGAACTGCATAGCCAAAGCCGTGCGTCGCTGGACATTCCCGGCACCCGAGGGTGGCGGGATCGTAGTCGTGACGTATCCCTTTGTGCTGCAGCAGGTGGGTGGCTAGCCTGAAGCTAGCCCATCGATCCGGCGATCGGTTTGCCTCGCTCGGCCCAGAAAACTCCAAAGATGCGGTTGAGTAGGGCCCCCAGGGTCCGTAGTATCGGCCTGGGATCGGGTCCGGTCTCGAAGGAGAGTGCGATGAAATCGGGGCCGAGGATTGCTGTGGCGCTGCTGGCGGCTGGGGTGATGATGGGGAGCGAGTGCTCCCGCGCTCGCGTGGAGTCCATGAACAAGATGAACGAGGGGGTGACCTATGCGCAGCAAAAGCGCTACTTGGATGCGATCAAGTCCCTCGAGAGCGCCATTGCGATCGACGGGCAGAACGAGAAGGCGTACTGGAACCTGGCCATAGTGTTGATGGAGCTGCGCAAATTCGAGCGCGCGCGGGATGAGCTCCAGAAGGCCGCGGCGGTGAACCCCGACTCGGCAGGCATGCACGAGAAGCTGGGGACCGTGTTGCTCGAGCTCGAGGACTGGACTGGAGCGAAGCAGGCATTTGAGCGGGCTATCCAGCTGGAGCCCGGCCTGTTCAAGGCGTACTACAAGCTAGCCCAAGTCTGCGAGGAGTTGGACGACCAGCAAGCTGCTCTCAAGCATTACACCGAGGCGGTAAGAAGAGGTCCGCGCTTTCTGGAAGCCTACAATGCTCTCGGCAGGCTCTACGCGGACCTGGGCTACCTTGATCACTCGGTGCAGGTGCTTCAGGGCGCGCTTGAGGTCGCCCTCAAGGGAACCGAGGAGCAGGCTCGCGCGCACCACTTCCTAGGCACGGTTTACCAGGAGCAACAGAAGTTCGACGATGCCGTGCGCGAGTTTCGTGCCGCGCTTGATGTGGTACCGGGCTTGCGCGATGCCCTGTTTTCTTTGGGCTGGACTTACTACCAAATGGGCAAGGTGGACGAGGCCAAGCGTTTTCTGCGCAAGTTTGTCGACGTCGCCGGAGCGGAAGCGCCGGCGCACTACGTCAAGGCGGCCCAGGACCGACTCAGCGAGCTGGCGGAGGGCTTCTAGTTGTACGACCCAACAGGCCCGAACCTGGTGTCTCCGAACAAGTCCGGTTCCGTTCCAATCGAAGTTGGTGACCGATGCGGGCCTGTGCTCGCCGCCGGAAGTCCGATCGGTCGATCTTCGTGGGTGTCCGCTCGATATGGGCGCGCTTGATTAGGAGGCACCGGTGCCAGAACGAAACGTTCCTGCTTCTGGGGAAACGCATCCTCCCTCTTCCGAACAGGGCGAGGTGAACTCCAACGCTGGCTCCGGAGAGCCCGGGCTCGACGTAGGCGCGGAATCCGATGGTGGTGGAGTCGGGTACGAGCCGAGCCCGGAGGAGCAGGAGAAGCTCCGGGAGCTTGATGCGCGTCTCCAGAGGTTCCAAACGCAGCGCCGATGGTCGGACTTCATAAGGACGCTGATTGCCAAGGCCGAACTGATCCGCGACCCAGAGCAGAAGATCGAGCTGCTGCGTGAAGCCGGGCGAATGTACTTGGACAAGTCCTCGAACCAGTCGGAAGCGATCAAGTGTTTCCAGCGCGTGCTGGAGCACTCGTCGCACGATGTCGAGGCGATCACACGGCTGAAAGGGCTCTACGAGAAACGTCGCGATTGGGAGCGGCTGATCGGAACAATGAAACTCGAGGCGGAGCTGCTCGAACCGGACGAGCGCCCCGAACGCTGGCTCGAGATCGCCCGGCTGGCCACCGAGCGCGTGCGAAAGCCCGCCGTGTGCATCGAGCTGTGGCAGGCTCTGCTGGACGACGATCCGTCCAACCCCGAGGCGTTGACGGCGCTGTCCGCGCTGCACGAGCGCGCGCGAAACTGGGCGCCGCTGGCCGAAGCGCTCGAGCGTCAAGTTGAATTCATCGCGGACGAACGGGAACTGATTGCCGCGCTCCAGAAGCTCGGCATGACCTACGCGGACAAGCTCAAAGACGACGAGGGAGCCATCCGAGCGTTTCGGCGCCTGCTGGACGTGCAGCCCGATGACCGGCGCGCGCAGGAACAGCTGAAGCGACGCTATGTCGCAAAGAAAGCTTGGGACGAGCTCGAAGAGTTTTACGCCCGAACAGAAAAGTGGGACGAGCTGATTCGCACGCTGGAGCGTGCTGCAGACTCCTCGGCCGCCGAACCGGGCGAGAAGCTGGACCTGCTGTTCCGGGTGGCGCGCCTGTGGGGCACCCAAAGGAACAAACCGGATAGGGCGGCGCGTGCCTACGAGAAGGTGTTGGCGCTGGATCCCCAGAATAGCGACGCAGCGGCAGCCTTGATTCCCGTCTACGAGGCAAGCGGCGACGCGCGCAAGCTGGCTTCTGTTTACCAGGTGCGTCTGAAACAGCAGCTGGAGCGACCGGAGCGACTGCTGATGCTGCGAGAGCTCGGCCTCTTGTTCGAAACGCAGCTGCGGGCGCCCGATCGGGCCTTCGAGGCCTTCTTGGAGGCCTACTCGCTGGACCCGGTCCAGGACGCCATCCGGCAAGACGTGGAACGACTCGCGGACCGCGTCAGCGGCTGGAGTCGGGTCGTACAGGTCCTGACCGAGGCGATCAAGGAAGCCACCGATCCCGAGGCGACCGTGGGCCTGCGCTTGCATCTGGGCAGCGTGTTGGCGCGCGAGGGGCGCGCCGAGGAGGCCATCGCCTGCTTCGAAGCGGTTTGGGAGATCGACCCGGACAACGCGCAGGCCATCGAAGCACTAGATGCTCTGTATCGGGATACAGCCAACGATGCCGGCCTGCTGCACGTGTTGCAGCGACGTGCGGACCTGGAGGACGACCCGCAGACGAGGCGGGGACTGTGCTACCAGATCGCTCGGCTGCTGGAAGAGAGGCTGCAAGATGGGGAGCGCGCGATCCAAAGCTATCAGGCTTTGATCGAGGAGTATGGGAACGAGGAGCCCGAGGCCTACGTGGCCTTGGAGCGTCTGTACGAGAGCGCCCAACGCTGGCAGGAGTTCGCCGAGGTGCTGGAGCGTCGCATCGCCCTTGCCGGCGACACGGATGAGCTCGCTACGCTCAAGTTTCGCTTGGCCAAGGCGTCGGCTGGATTCCTGGACGACGGCGCGCGTGCCGTTGAATTGTATCGAGAGGTCGTGACGCTGGCGCCCGAGCACGAGGGAGCGAGGGATGCGTTGGAGGGGTTGCTGAACGACGCGCGACTGGGGGGAGAAGTCGCACGCGTGCTGGAGCCGATTTACGAGGCGGTCGGCGACTGGCCGAAGCTGGCCGGCGCGCTTGAAGCGCTGATGGCTCATAGCGAGAGCCCGGACGAGCGGTTGGAGTACTTCACCAAGGCCGCGGAAGTCTACATCGGCCCGCTGCAAGACCCCGCCAGGGGTTTCGATATGCTCTGCCGCGCATGGCGTGAGCGGCCCCACAACGACGACATCCTCGCGCGACTGCAGGTGCTCGCAACGGAGCAGGATCGCGTCGCAGAGCTGGTACAGCTGCTGGAGGAGCTGGCTGGGACGGTGCAAGACCAAGCGCTGGGACGGCAGCTGTGGATGCGCGCGGCTCACCAGCGTGAGGCACAGCTCGAGGACAGCGACGGCGCGATCTCAGCCTACCAGCGGGCACTTGCGTACGATCCCGACGATCCGGAGGTGGTGGAGGCGATCGACGCCGTGTATCAGCGCACGGGGCGCTGGGCAGAGCTGCTCGCGCTGCTGCGCCAGCGCAGCGAATTGGCCAACGAGCAGGACAAGATCCAGCTGCTTGCTCGAATGGCGCAGGTACACGAGCATGAGCTAGCTGAGCCCGACGAGGCGATTTCCCGCTATATCGAGATCCTCGAGCTCAGTCCCAACGACCTGACGGCGCTGCGCGCTTTGGACGGACTCTTTGAACGCCAGGAGCGTTGGACGGATTTGGCCGACAACGTGGAGCGACAACTGCGTTTGGCCGAGGATTCTCAGGAACGCGCTTCGTGCATGGTCCGGCTAGCGAGGATTCGACAAACGCATCTCGGGGACACGGCCGGGGCGATCGAGATCTACCGGGAGGTGCTCGAAGCCGACCCCTACAACGCCGACAGCATGGCGGAACTCGAGCGCCTGCTCCAGGACCCCGAGTATCGGCTTACGGTTACCGACATCCTCGAACCGCACTACCGCGCTCACAGTGAGTTCCGCAAGCTCATCGGTATTCAGGAGATACGTCTCGAGCACAGCCACTCGCCCGATTATGGTGTCGCGCTCCTGCACGATGTGGCTGAACTGTACGAGGTAGCGCTCGACGATTTCGAAGGAGCGTTCACCGCCTACGCTAGGGCGCTTGCGGAGGACCCCGCGAACGAGCAAACGCAAGAGCATCTGGGGCGCATTGCTCGTTCCGCAGGCACCTGGGACCAGTTGGCGAGCGTGTATGAGGAACGCGTCGGGCACGTCGACGACCCGGCGCTCGCCGCAAAGCTGCACGTGAAAGCGGCCGGGATCAGAGAGGAGCACCTGTCCGACGCCGACGGAGCTATTGCTCACTATTGCGAGGTGCTGGAGCTAGAGCCCGAGCATCTCGAGGCGGCAACTGCTCTTGAGCGACTGTATGAGTTGGCAGAGCGCTACGAGGATCTCGCGGCAATCTACTTCAAGAAGGCCGCGATGCTCGAGGCTCCGGAGCAACGAAAAGAGCACTGTTTCCGGGCCGCCTTCATATACGAGGAGCTCCTTGATCGCCCACAAGACGCGGTCGAAACCTTCAGGAGGGTTCTGGAGGTTGATCCCGAAGATGTGGCTGCGGTTGACAAGCTGATCGAGTTGCACCTTCGGCTCGAGCAGTGGCAGGAGCTGCTCGCGGTCTACGAGCGCAAGGCCGATATGGTCCACGACCCCGAGGACAAGAAGGCGCTCTACGCCGAGGTCGGGGCCGTGTACGAGCGCGAGCTCGGTGACGTGCCCCAGGCGATCGATACCTACCAGCGCATCCTCGAAGTGGATCCGGATGATGTGGCTGCGCTCGCCAGGTTGGATGCGCTCTATCACACCACCGAGAGCTGGCGAGACTTGCTTTCGGTCCTGGAGCGAGAGGCGGCCCTGACAAGCGATCCGCACGAAAGCGCATCCTTCCGCTTCCGGGTCGGTGAGCTCTGGGACACCAAGCTGCAGGATTCCGAACGGGCCATCGAATGCTATCGGGCCATCGTTGACGATCTGGGGTGGCATGCTCCCAGCGTAAAGGCGCTCGAGCGCATGGTGGCAGGTGGCCGCGAGGCGCTGAGTGCGGCGGAGGTCCTGGAGCCGCTGTATCGAGGCGAAGGGGACTGGGCGAAGCTTGTTGGTGTGCTGGAAGTGCAGGCTGCACACGAGCAGGATCGAGTACGCAAGGTCGAGCTCTTGCACCAGGTCGCAGAACTCAACGAGGTGCATCTCGACCGCCCGCAGGATGCGCTGGACGCCTACGCTCGGGCATTGTCGGCCGACAGGGAGAACCCCGATACCTTGCACTCCCTGGAGCGTTTGGCGGAGCAGCTTCAGGCCTGGGGGGAAGTGGCGCGGCTGCTTGACGCGCAACTTCAGATTCTAAGCGAGATCGATCCCGATTCGGTGGTGGAGCTGATGTTTCGCGTCGCTGAGATCTACGAGCAGCGCGTCGTGGATCAGGACACGGCAATCGAACGCTACCGCGCTGTGTACGAAGCTGACCCGGGACACGTCGAGGCCATCCAATCGCTGGATCGTTTGTACGGGGCTACGCGTCGCTGGGGGGAGCTGGCCAAGATCCTGCTGCAGGAAGTCGAGCTTGCGGGGACGCCCGACGAAGTGCTTTCGTTGCGGTATCGTTTGGGCAAGGTCCACGAGACGTTTCTGGGTCGGGTAGGCGAGGCACTGAAGCAGTACCAGGAAGTCTTGGCCGCCGCACCCGATCACGCCGAGACGATCCAAGCACTCGAGGGCCTCTTCGATGCGGGTATCGAACCGCTCGCCGTGGGGGAGATCCTAGAGCCGCTCTACCGCGATCAGGAAAACTACGGGCGCTTGGTGGACATTCAGGAGATTCAGCTGCGCTACCAGGCCGACGTTTCGGAGCGCGTCGCCATGATGCACCGTATGGCCGAAACCGCCGAAGACCGTGCCGAGGACCTTCGTAAGGCGTTTTTCTGGGTGCAGCGCGCGCTTCTAGAGGACCCGCTGCACGAACACTCGCGTCACGAGGCGGAGCGCTTGGCCGGCTCCCTGCAGGCTTGGGACATCCTGGCCAACACCTACGCCAGTGTTCTGGAATCCAGCGAGGATCCCGAGGTCATTACAGGCTGCGGCAGGGCGCTAGTGAGGATCTACGAGCACGAGCTGCATGATGTGCATCGAGCCGAGGAGACCGGCCGCTTTGTCATCTCCCACGACCCGGGGGAGGCGGAGGTCCTGCAGACGCTGGATCGGCTCTACCAAGAGCACGGTGCCCACGAGGCCTTGGCCGAGATCCTGACCAGACGCATCGCCATCACCGAGGATCCGTTGGATCTGGTCGAGCTCAACTTCCGGCTAGGACAGGTGCTGGATCGTGACCTCGGCCGCGGCGAGGACGCGATCCGCGTCTTTGTCCACATCGTCGAGGACCTCGCGCCAGATCACCAGCCAACGATCTTCGCGCTCGAGAGCATCTACACGCGACGAGCGGATTGGCCGAGTCTATACAAGGCTTTCGAGCTTGAAAGCCAAACGGTGTTTGGAGATTCCGAGCGTGCGCAGGTGTTCGGGCGCATGGCGAGATTGGCTCACGACCGCCTCGGCGATCCCGTCCGTGCCATCGCGCTTTGGGAGCAGGTGTTGGAGCTCGGAGGCGAGCAACCTGAAGCGCTCAACGCACTGGGCAATATCCATGCTTCCCGAGAGAATTGGACGGATCTGGTCGAAGTCTTGGAGCGCGAAGCCGCGGTGGTGGAGGGCGACGACCTGCGCGTGAGCATCTACGCCGACCTGGGCAGAATCTGGTACGAGAAGCTCGGGCGGGACCGAAGCGCGCTCGAGAGCTGGGAGCGGGTGCTCGACATCGAGCCGGGAAGCACGGCCGCGCTGTTCGCAATCGCCGAGATCCATCGTGCGGCGGGTTCGTTCAACGACTTGGTCGATACACTGCACCGTGTGAGCGAGGTGGGGGCGACGACCTTGGACGAGGCCACGCTCGAGGAAGTTCATATGCAGCTAGGGACACTGTACCTCGACAAGCTCCAACAGCCCGCTGAGGCGGTGGAATCCTACCAGCTTGTGTTGGATGTGAACCCACGCAACCTGGCCGCCCTGGATGCTCTGGAGCTGATTCACCGACGGGAGGGACAGTGGGACGATTGTGTAGCTGTGCTGCAGAAGCGCGCCGAGGCCCTCACCGAAGACCAATCGCGTATCGAAGTGCTGCTGGCAGTCGCCGAGATGGCGGATGAGCAGCTTGGCGACGAAGACCGCAGCGCCAAGGCGCTGCATGCGGTCTTGGAGATCGATCCGCTTCACGAGCGAGCCTTCAAGCGCCTCGATGGCGCCTACCGCGAGGCTGCCCGTTTCGAGGAGCTGGTGGACCTCTATCTGCATCGAATCGAGGCGGACGAGGACCTCGAGGCGCGCGTGAGGCTGCTATGCGGTCTCGCGGAGATCTACGAACAGGATCTGGGGGACCGCGATCGGGCGTTCGACGCGCTGCAGCTGGCATGGACTCAGGATTTCACGCGGGACGAGGTCGCCGAGCGACTGGAACGCGTCGCGGGCCTGACCCAACGTTGGAACGAGCTGCTGACAACGGCGAACGGGGTCTTGGGGACGCTTGGCGAGGAGCAGACGGATACCAAGATCGCGGTCTGTCTCAAGTGCGCGCGCTGGTACAACCGCGAAGGACGCCCCGACTACGCCATTCCGTATCTGGAGCAGGTGCTGGCAATCGAGCCTCGCAATCTGTCCGCGATGAAGGGCATGGCGGATCTCTACCAGAGCACTGAACAGTGGGACGTCTACGGCAAGATGCTCGCCAAGATTTCCGAGATGACGGAGGAGGCTCGCGATCTCGCCGAGGTGCTCGTTCGTATGGGCGAGCTGCACGGAGAGCATCTGGGACAGCCCGAGCGCGCGATCGGCTACTACGAGCAAGCGCTGCAAGCGTTTCCGAGCCAGCCGAGGGCCCTGGAGGCGCTCGAGCATCTCTATGGATAGGAGCGCAGGTGGTCCCAGCTGCTCGATGTGCTGGAGCGAAAGCTGAACGCGCAAGAGGACGTGGAGGCGGCTCAGGCCACACGACTTCAGATAGCGGCAATCTACGAGGAGCAGCTGGAGGACTTGGATTCCGCTGTTGGCTTGTACGAGAAGGTTCTGGAAGCGGACGAGGAGAACATCGCAGCGCTCAAAGGGCTGGAGCGTCTGTACGGCAAGACGCAGCGCTGGCAGGAGCTTCTGGGCGTGCTGGAGCGCATGCTTGTGGTAGGCGCAACCGAGAAGGAGCAGATCGGCTTGCTCGAACGAATGGCCACGATGTGGGCAGATGAGTTCCGAAAGCCGGACCGAGCGGCTGAGCGCCTTGAGCAAATCGTAGACATCGACCCCATGCACCTGCCAACGCTGGAGGCACTCAGCAAGCTCAACCGTTCGTTGCAGCGCTGGGACCGGCTGGTTGAAACGTACGAGAGACACATCGCCGCGACGCCCGATCGTGGCAAGAAGATCGAGCTCTATTGCAGCATTGGGGATGTCTACTCAAAGGAGCTCAAGGACACCGATCGGGCTATCGACGCGTACCTGAATATCCTCGCCCTCGACGACCGCAACAGCGAGGCGCTGGACTCGTTGGCAACCTTCTACGACAGACAAGGAGAGCCGGCTCAGGCGTTGGACTACATGCAGCAGCTTTCCACGGTGATCTCCGATCCCGACCGGCTGGTAAGCCTGCATTTCCGAATGGGCCAAATCCTCGACGGGCAGATGGGGGACCGCAAGGCCGCCTTGGAAGCGTTCGAGCGGGCAGTCGAGATCAAGAGCGATCACCTACCCGCATTGCAGGCGATGGTTGCGATCCACCGGGACGCGGGGGAATGGCGCGCGGCTGCGCGAGTATTGGAGCGGGCCGCTGAAATCGATCAGAGTGATCGCCAGGTATCCGCGCTTCACGTCGAGTTGGGACGCATATACGACGATCAGCTTGATGAGCACGACCGGGGGATTGAGAGCTTCGAGCGGGCCTTGGCTCGGGACTCGGACAACGAGGAGGCCGCGCTGCCTCTGGTCGACGAGTACGCGAAACACGAGCGCTGGCAGGCGGCAGAACCATTGCTCGAGATGCTCGTTAGGAGGGGTACGGAGCGGGAGCACGGCGAACGACAAGAGCTGTGGTACAAGCTCGCGATCTGCGAGCGCGAGCTCAACAACGACGACAAGGCGATCAGGGCCTATGCTCAGGCCTACGAGCTCGACAAGACGCATCTGCCCTCGCTGTGGGGGCTTGCTGCCACGTACTACCGGACCCAGGATTGGGACCACGCTTTCAAGTACTTTCAAACATTGCTGGTCCACCATCGAGACGAGCTGGACGGTCCCGAGATCACCGAGGTCTTTCACAAGCTGGGAGTCGTCAAGCTCAAGCAAGGCGACCATCGCAAAGCGCTCAATATGTTCGATAAGGCGCTGGAGGAGGACGGCTATCATCGTCCTACGCTCGAGGCGCTCGTTGAAGCACACGAGAAGGTCGGTGACTTCCAGCAGGTCGTTCACTTCAAGAAGCGCATCCTGGAAGTGGCCGAGGAGTCCGAGCGCTTCGACATGCTGGTGAGGATTGGCGACCTCTGGAAGGAGAAGCTCAACGCGGCCCCGAAGGCGATCGACGCCTACGAGGAAGCCGCGACACTACGCCCCCAGGACCATCGCGTGCTGCATAAGCTGCTATCGCTGTATCAGATTACGCGGCAATGGGAGCGTACGATCGAGATCATCGAGCGTGTGTCGGAGCTCGAGCAGCGCCCCGAGGCGAAGGGCAAATACGCCTACACCGTCGGGGTCATCGTACGCGATGAGCTAAAGGATCCCGAGCGGGCGATTTCGCACTTCGACGCTGCGCTGGATGCTGATCCGATGGGCCAGCTGAAGGCGTTCGAGGCCATCAACAGGCTGGCGACGCAACAGAAAGACTGGAAGGGACTCGAGCGGGCGTACCGCAAGATGCTGCATCGTGTCACGGGCAAGGGCGATGTGGGGCTCGAGTTCAACCTTTGGCACGCTTTGGGTGTCATCTACCGGGATCGGCAGCGGAACTTCGAGGCGGCCGCGGAGGCTTTCAAGATGGCCAGCTCGCTGCAGCCCGACAACATGCAGGAGCATCAGATTCTGGCCGAGATCTATGCCGCGATGCCCAGCCGCATCAACGATGCGATTGCCGAGCACCAGAAGCTGCTACGAGCAGATCCTTATCGAGTCGACTCCTACCGCCATTTGTACAAGTTGTACTTCGACGCAAGAGCCTACGACAAGGCTTGGTGTGTCGCGGCGACGGCTAGGTTTCTGCAGAAGGCAGACAACCAACAGTTGCAGTTTTATGAGCAGTACAAATCCAAAGGACCCATACGGCCCTCATCTCGTCTGAGCAACGAGCTTTGGTTGAAGGATCTTTTCCATCCTGGCGAGGATCCGTTGGTGGGCAAGCTCTTTGAAGGGGTGGCTCCCGCGGTGCTGAAGCTGAAGCACAAGAGCGACAAGCAGTGGGGGCTCAACCGGAAGCAGCAGGTCACCAATTTTGCCGGTACCACGCTGACGTTTGCGCGGACATTCGGATTTGTCGCTCAGGTGCTGGGGCTGCCGTTCACACCCAGGCTCTTCGTGTGCCCCGATCGGCAGGGAGGGCTCGCCTATGTCGCTACCTCGCCGCCAGCCTCGGTATGCGGGAGCGCGCTGCTGTCGGGGTTCAGCCCGAATGACCTGATGTTCGTCGTGGGCAGGCATCTCGCATACTACAGGGGGGAACATTTCATTCGGACCCTTTTCGCTTCCAGGGAAGAGCTCAAGTTGGTTCTTCTTGCAGCGATGCGTCTGGCGGGAGTCGACATCCAGGACAAGCACGTGGAGCAGTGGGCCGCACAAATCCGCAAAGGCACCGAGCCAGCCGATCACCATTTGCTGGTGAGTGTTGGTAAACGGCTCCTTCAAGGAGGGGCGAAAACCGATCTCAAGCGCTGGATGCAGTCCGTGGAGATCACCGCCTGCCGTGCGGGGCTCTTGATGTGCGACGATCTCGAGATCGCCTCGCGCATGATCCAAGCCGATCCGGGAATGCCCGGGGGCGACCTGAACCCGCGTGACAAAGTCAGGGAGCTTGTGCTGTTCAGCACTGCGGACGAGTATTTTCGTCTCAGGGAGGCTCTGGGGACTCGGATCAACATCGGCTAAGGAGGCGCTGCAGGATAGGGTGGGTCCTGACGACGTGGACAGCACCGGTGCCATGCCAGCGAGCGATGAGCGGGAGCTCTCGACACGGCGCGATACCCGGCGCTTCGGCAGGGCGCTGGCCAAGGCCCTGCGGCCGGGCGACCTGTTGCTGTTCGAAGGTGGACTCGGCGCCGGCAAGACGTTCCTGGCTCGCGCTGTGGCCAGAGGACTCGGCGTGCCCGCGAGCGTGGCAGTGACAAGCCCGACGTTCGCCTTGGTGCACGAGCTGCCGGGTCGGGTGCCTGTCGTTCACGCGGATCTCTACCGGCTGCCTGACGGGCGGGCGCTGGAGGAGATCGGTTTGCGCGAGCGAGTGGGTGGCGATGCTGTGGTGCTGGTGGAGTGGGGCGAGCGCTTCTTGAACGGATTAGGTAGGCAAGCCCTTGTGTTGAGGCTGGATTTTGCCCCTCGAGGCGGAAGGATCGTCCACTCGATTCCGCATGGGGTCATGGGCCGACGGCTGCTGGCCACGCTGCGCGCGTGTGAGGATTCGAGTGGCTGAGCGCCACAGGGCGCCTTACCCGTACGGACTTGCGGTGCTCCGCGGGCTCTGGTAGCTGGGCGCGGATGCCGCGGCGCAGCGACATTCGACGCATACTCCTACTTGGGTCTGGACCGATCGTAATAGGGCAGGCATGCGAGTTCGATTATTCGGGCACGCAGGGGGCCAGGGCTCTGCGTCAAGAGGGCTACGAGGTCATCCTGGTCAATTCGAATCCGGCGACGGTCATGACCGATCCCGATTTTGCTGATCGGACCTACATCGAACCGCTGGACGAGCGAACCGTCGAAGCCGTTATCGCGCGGGAGCAGCCCGACGCCTTGCTGCCAACTCTCGGTGGCCAGACCGCGCTGAACGTAGCGCTGGCGCTGGCTGAACGGGGCGTGCTGCAGCGCCATGGCGTCAGGTTGATCGGCGCCGGCGTCGAGGCGATCCGCAAAGCAGAGGATCGTGAGGGTTTCAAGCGGGCGATGGAGCGGATCGGCCTGGACGTGCCTCACGCGATGCTTGTCCGGACTCTGGCGGAGGCTCGAGAGGCCGTCGCCGAGATCGGTCTTCCTGTGATCCTGCGACCCTCGTACACGTTGGGGGGATCCGGTGGGGGGGTAGTGCAGCGGGCGGAAGAGTTCGAGGCAGCGATCCAGTGGGCTTTTCAACAAAGTCCAACGCACGAGTGTCTCCTGGAGCAGAGCGTCCTCGGCTGGAAAGAGTTCGAACTCGAGGTGATTCGAGACCATGCCGACAACTTCGCTGTGATCTGCACGATCGAGAATCTGGATCCGATGGGCGTGCACACGGGCGACTCCATCACGGTGGCGCCCGCCATGACGCTGACCGACAAGGAATTTCAGCGGCTGCGCAACATGGCGCGGGCGGTGATCACGGAAGTGGGCGTGGACACGGGAGGTTCCAACATCCAGTTTGCAGTCAACCCGGACGACGGGCGGGTCGTGGTGATTGAAATGAACCCCAGGGTATCTCGATCGAGCGCCCTGGCTTCCAAGGCGACGGGCTACCCGATCGCAAAGATCGCAGCGAAACTAGCGATAGGCTACCGGCTTGACGAGCTGCGCAACGATGTGACCGGGA
This sequence comes from Pseudomonadota bacterium, assembly GCA_022361155.1. Lineage (NCBI taxonomy): Bacteria > Pseudomonadati > Pseudomonadota > Pseudomonadota bacterium. The sequence goes on along the minus strand of JAKSBK010000034.1, from coordinate 10,084 downwards.
CCAACTCGGCGTTCGAACCGAGCATTGACTATGTGGTCGTCAAGATCCCGCGCTTTGCGTTTGAGAAGTTTCCGGGTGCCGATCCACGCTTGACCACCCAAATGAAATCCGTGGGCGAAGTGATGGCGATCGGCAAGACCTTCAAGCAAGCGCTGCTGAAGGCCTCGCGGGCGCTCGAGAATGGTCGCGATGGACTGACATCACTGATTGGTAAGATCGATTATTGCGAGCTTGCCGGGCGGCTTGCCGACGACGAGGGGAAGGGCCAGCAGCTTGACAGCTTGCCCCGCGCGGCCTCGGAAGCGGGAGCGGCGGGGAGGGAGGAGCTGCGCGAGGCCCTGCTGCAGATTATTGGCACGCCGCTCAGCGATCGACTCTGGTTCCTCGCGGACGCGTTCCGCTGTGGCGCCACGCAGCGCGAGGTGCAGGCCGCTACCGGGATCGATCCGTGGTTCCTGTCTCAACTGGCGCAAATCGTGGAGGAGGAGCAGCGACTCGCTCGACTGGACGCGCCGCTGCCCCTGGAGACGCTCGCCTCGGCGAAGTCGCTCGGATTGTCGGATGCTGCCATTGCTCGGGCGGTCGGCCAGGGCAAACAGGCGCTACGGCGGCAGCGGCAGGAGGCGGCGCTGCATCCAGTCTATGCGCGCGTGGACAGCTGTGCCGCTGAGTTTCAGGCGTTGACGCCCTACTTGTATTCGACGTGGGGGGAGCGCTCCGAGGTTCAGTCGTCCAACCGACAGAAGGTCATGATCCTGGGCGGCGGACCGAATCGAATCGGGCAAGGGATCGAGTTCGACTACTGCTGCGTTCATGCGGCGTTTGCGCTCAGGGATCTGGGCATCGAGACCATCATGGTCAATTGCAATCCCGAGACGGTGTCAACGGACTACGACGTCTCGGACCGGCTGTACTTCGAGCCCCTTACGTTCGAAGACGTCATGGAGATCGTGCGAGCGGAACGTCCCGGCGGCGTGATCGTCCAGTTTGGCGGCCAGACCCCGCTGAAGCTGGCGGTGCCGCTGGCCAGAGCGGGGGTCCGGGTGCTCGGAACGCCGGCGGAAGCCATCGATAGAGCCGAGGACAGGGAGAAGTTCGACGACTTGTTGGAGGCATTGAAGCTGCGCCGCCCGCGGGGCTACATTGCGCGCGGCGCTAACGAGGCGATCGACGCGGTGGATCGCTTGGGGCTGCCGGTCGTGGTTCGACCGAGCTACGTGCTCGGCGGGCGGGCCATGGAGATCGTGCATTCGCGCGAGGCGCTCGAGCGCTACCTTCGTCTGGCGCTCGAGGCGCTCGAGGACAGCGAGATCGGCACGATTCTCGTCGACGAATTCCTCGAAGACGCCATCGAGGTGGACGTGGACTGTCTCTCGGACGGCACTCAGGTCGTAATCGCTGGAGTGATGCAGCACGTCGAGGCTGCCGGGGTACATTCCGGTGACTCGACCATGGTGCTGCCACCCCATACGTTGCCCCCCGAGGTGCTGGCGGTCATCCGCTCGTCGACGTGTGCACTGGCCGTGGAGCTCGGTGTCGTTGGCCTCATGAACGTGCAGTTCGCGATTCGCGGTAGCGCCGTGTATGTGATCGAGGTGAACCCAAGAGCGTCGAGGACAGTACCTTTCGTCAGCAAGGCAATCGGCCGGCCGCTCGCCCAGCTGGCGACCAAGATCATGGCTGGAAAGACGCTGAGCGAGCTTGGCTTCGATCGCGAGCTGACACCGCCGCACGTAGCAGTCAAGGAATCTGTCTTCCCTTTCGCGAAGTTTCCCGGAGTCGACACTATCTTGGGTCCGGAAATGCGCTCCACCGGCGAAGTCATGGGCATCGCCGACACCTTTCCCGAAGCCTTTTTGAAGTCCATGCTGGCCAGCGGCAACGGCCTGCCCAACTGCGGAACCGTGTTCATCAGCGTGCGAGATGCCGATAAGCCCGCAGCCTGCGAGATTGCGCTGCGCCTGTGGGAGAAGGGCTTCAACCTGATCGCGACCACCGGGACTCGCTGCGCACTGAGGGGCGCGCGTATTCCTGTCGAACACGTCAACAAGGTAAAGGAAGGCTCCCCCCATATTGCGGACCTGCTCAAGGCGGGCAAGATCGACATTGTCGTGAATACGACATCGGGGGAGGAAGCGATTCAGGACAGCTTCTCGCTGCGCAGGCAGACCCTGATGTCCGGAGTGCCCTATTTCACCACGATCGCGGCTGCGGCTGCGGCAGCGGGTGCCGTGGCCACCGAGACCAACGCAGAACCCCGCGTGCGCTCGCTGCAGGAATACCACGAGCGGCAAGCTGCAGGCTCCAGGCGCCCTTAGGGCCCGCGGAAGAATAACTCATCCATTTCGCCGGTTCTGACCACCGCTGGCTATGTTGCTCCTCCTCGAAGTATCCCCGATACTCCTCGTCGTCGCGCCTCGCCAGCGGCGCCCAGTCCTCACCGAAACACCCGAGCTATTCTCCCGCGGGCCCTTAGGCCCAATCCGATTCCACTGACTTGCCCCGTGGTAGGCGCGGGTGTACGGGGAGTAAATAGGTATGGAACGGGTACCGATGACCCTGGAGGGCCACCGTGCTCTCGCTGGCGAGCTGAAACGGCTCAAGGAGGTCGAGCGGCCTCGGGTTGCAAACGAGATCGGCCTGGCTCGCGAGCATGGCGATCTGCGGGAGAACTTCGAATACCATGCGGCCAAGGACAAGCAGGGGCTGATCGAGGCGCGGATCGCGGACCTGGAGGACAAGCTGGCGCGCGCGGACGTCGTGGACAGCAGTCAGATGAAGGGTGACCGGGTCAAATTCGGTGCTCGCGTGACGCTCGAGGACGTGGCTTCGGGCAGGCAGCTGGAGTACCGAATTGTCGGACCCGTGGAATCGGACATCGACAAGGGTACCATCTCGGTTACCTCGCCTGTTGCCCGGGCCATGATCAACCGGGAAGTCGGCGACGAGGTCAGGGTCCAGGCTCCCGGGGGTCTACGCGTCTACGAGATCACGGAGCTGCGCTGGAGCTAGCACACTATAGTGCTAGTGCTCGCGGCCGGAGGCCGGTGACCGACGCGGACTACCCAGGCCGCACCGGTGCTCGGCCTGCTTTGTAGGCCTGGCAGAGCGCTAGGGCCACTTCGGCGGGTACTGCCAGGAAGGCCTCGTCGTGGCTGATGTTGCTGGCGTCCTTGCGCACGAGCACCAGGCGGCGCACTTCGTGGTAGCCCTGCACGAGCGACCAGCTGCGACGCACGTCGATGCGCAAAGCCTGCACCGTCCGCCACGGCACCTCGACAACCCCGCTGACCGTGCGCGTGAGCACGGCCGACGGGGTCACGATGAAGGCTATTCCCTTGCGCGGCCGCAGCGCTCGCTTGGTCAGGCCGATCCACCCCAGACACACGAGCAGCAGGCATGCGGCGATGACCACGGGATGCAGCAGTCCGAGCCGTGCCAGCGATGAGGGGGGCAGGCGCAGCGTGCCTTCGATGAGGGCAACCCCAAGCAGCAGCGAAAGATAGGGCCCTCGCTTGAGCCACGCCGGTCCATGGGGGATCGCCGCCACTCCCCTGGGCCACTCGCCGGCCGCCACGCGGTCGTAGAGTCGAGACGAGGACGCGGCTGTTTGCCCGGGCACCTCGGGCACGCGGTTCTGAATCGATGCCGCCGCCGGAGGCCGGGGACCGATGGGGGCTAGCCAGCGCATCAGGGTCTCGGCTAGCACGCCGGAGCTCGCCTCGAAGAAGGGCGGGATATTGAGGTAGCTCGGGGTCGGACCGGCGGCGGTTCGCCGCGCACCGTCACAGATGACGTAGACATGGCCGAAGCGGTCGCCCCCGTCGTGCCGGCGCGAGCTGCCTTGCCGCTTGATGGCCAGAATCAGCTCGCGGCCGACCACCTCATCGCCATGTGGACTTCGCACGAGCAGACCCTCCGGACCCAGGACGATCGCCCAGCGCCTGGCGCTGAGCCAGTCGCGTAGCGTGCGGGCGAAACCGATGCCGAGCAGCACCGCACGCACCGTGAGGGCCAGGGCAAGCATACGCATGAGCAGCGACCAGGGGTCCAAAGGGGTCTGAACCACGGTTTCGCGGAAGACGGCTCCGGCCCAGGCGATGGCTGCGAGTAGCGGTGCCGTGAGGGCTTGAAGTGATCCGCGCCCGAGCAGGGGCGGGCGCCTTGCCGCGAGCACCTCGAACTGGCCGTTGCCCCCGCGATCGAGCGCGTCTTGGGCATCCGGAACCCAGCTCCCATCCTGGCCGCCATGGCCCGGATCGACATTCACGAGGCACCGCGTGGCCACTGAACCGGCCGGCCGCCGCAGCGATGCGTGCGCGAGGCGCTTCGACCAAAGTTGGCGCATAGGCTCAACGCCCTCGAGCAGCGTTCGGCGGCATCGGCATCGTCGAGGGTGTCTGCAACGCTACACAGCTCTCGTGCATCCGCACACAGGGCAGTTACCTCGGCACAGGTTTGCTGGCGGGTGAGGCGAGCCCTGGCCAGCCGGTCTGCCCGTCGCGTGATTGCGGCCTCGTGCAGCTGGATTCGCCTGAAGCCCTCGTGAAGAGTGCTGCCGGAGGTCGTGGCAGGACGCTGTTCGGAAGCCGCGCCGCCGCAGGCGATGGTCGCTGCGGCGACCAGGGGCGCGAGCCATGCGCCACCGATGTCCTCAAGCATGCCTCAGCGCTTATACGCGATCCGGGGCCCGCTCGCGACCTAGGTCCCTTGCCTGCGGTTGCGGTGGCACGACGCCGGTGCTACAGGCTGCGGTCCAAGCTTCGGCTTCGAGGGCGTCATGGCACATGGCTGCGCATTGTGTGGCAAAACAAGGCAGGCGGCTCACAAGGTGAGTCACTCCAACATCAAGACGCGCAAGTGGCAGCGGCCAAACCTGCAGCGCGTGCGCGCGCTCGTAGACGGCCGAGCGACACACATCGTCGTTTGTACGCGCTGCATTCGCTCGGGGCGGGTGACCAAGGCGGCCTGACCCCGATGCCTCGGGGAGCGCGCCAGCACAGAGCCCTGCGTCTCCCGGTGGCTCCACCGCCCGGTTGTTCGCCTGATTCGATCGTGCTCACTTTTCGCGTGCCAAGCCAGGTGAGCGCCATGCGCCTGGACCGGTTCATTCGCTGGCGCATTCCGCGGCTGTCTCGCACTCGCGCGCAACAGATCGTGCGAGCGTGCGCCTTTCGCGCGGATGGCTCTCGACGGCGCGCAGCAGAGCTCGTCCGTGGCGGGGAAGTGGTGCTTCTGGTGCGCCGGCGCTTCGCTGAGCCTGAGGTTCCTCTTGAGTTCAGGATCCTGATGTCGGATGATTCGATCGTCGCGGTCGACAAGCCGGCGGGTCTTCCGGTGCATCCATCGGCGACGTATCACCGCAACACGCTTAGCTGGCTGCTGCGGCAACGCTTTCCGGATGGGGCTCCCCGGATCGCACACCGGTTGGACCGAGAGACCAGCGGCGTAGTGTTGTGCGGGCGCCATCCGCAGTCTGAGCGCGCGCTAAAGATCGCCTTTGAACGGCGGCTCGTTCGCAAGCGGTACGTGGCCATCGTTCGAGGTGTCGTGCAGCTGGATTCCGGCGTGATCGACTTGCCCGTCGTGCGCAGCGCAGGGGGGCTTCACCTGCTCATGCAGGCGTGCGTCGCCGGGGGTGGACGGCCCGCGCTTACGCGCTATCGGGTGCTGGCCCGGAGTCTGCGCCACACGCTGCTGCAGCTCGAGCCCCAGACGGGCCGCCAGCATCAGCTTCGCGTGCACCTGTCCGCTCTCGGGCACCCGATCCTCGGAGACAAGCTCTACGGTCCCGAAGGCGAAGGTCCATTCCTCGAGTACATCGAAACCGGCATGACGCCATCGCTCGAGGCCAGGTTGGGCCATCACCGGCAGGCCTTGCATGCCCAGACGCTGCGCTTTTCCCATCCCTCGCAGGGCGATCTCGTCAGCGTGTCCGCCCCGCTGGCCGCCGATCTAGGGCGCTTGTGGCGCAGTTTGTCTCCGCCCAGTTTGCCTCCGCCAGCACTGGAGTCCGACTCGTCGTCCCATCGAGCGCGTGAGAGCGGTTACGAAGGACTCGAGCTCGCATGAAGGGCGGGCTGCGCAGTGCGTGCTTGACGATGGTCGTTTTCCTCGTCGGGTGCGGCGCGGACGGGGCGCTTCGACTGCCCGTCTCGGAGTTTACGGCCGAGCATGCACAGCTTTACGAGGACGGCGTGGACTTCGTCCACGATCCACGAGCGCTCTCGGGGCGCTGGCGTATGAACTGGGAGCGAGAACTGCATGATCGCGTTCGATGGGCGGACTTCATCGGCGTGGTTCGCGTCTCGAACATTCTCGTGGAGGTGGACCCGGAACAGCACACGTCCTATCGGCTCCGGACGCAGGTCGAGCAGCCACTGCTCGGTGAGGCGCCGAACGAGCTGGAACTGCCATCGGCGTACGGGCAAGCGGGAGTGGACAGCGTAGCCCGCAACCAGCAGCGATTACTGAATGCGCGTCTGGTTGCTTATGTCAAGTGGTATCGGAACGATCTCGGAGAAATCGCCGCTCACTGGCATCTCGCTCCTGCGAGCCGGCCCGTGTTGCGGCGCACCTCCCACTGGCTCGAGCGGGTGAGGGGCGTGGATAGCCTCCCCGGGGCTACCAGGATACAACGTACGGTTCGTGCCAGGTAGCTGGGGTCGAGGACCCGGCGCACCGAACTGGAGACTCGGTCGGTTGCGGCCGTGCAGGGCGGCGCGCTCGCGGCTTTCGTCCTCGCAAGAATCCTCGCAATAGCGCTACTGTTGCTGCGGCTTTTCCTCCGGGCGCGCCGGCGAATCGCATCCACCCTGCGCGACCGGTCTCGACCAGCTATTCTGTCACGAGCCCTTGGCAGATGGAGGCGATCTTTGACGGGCGACCGATGCAGGCTAGTTGAACCACCGCCGTGCCCTGCGGGCCACTCAGGCAAGGAACTTCTGGCGGGTAGATTCTTCCCATCTCGAGGCGGTGCTGTTGCGCCGCCCCGCTCGCGTAAGCGAGTACTGGTGCCGCTTGCCAGGGATCGTGATCGATTGGCGCCGAGGGCTGGCGGTCGCTGGCAAGGCGCACCGACGAAGACCGCGGTTCATTTCAATGCTGTGCAGCGCATAGCCGGAAACGGAAGCTCCAGGCTGGGGTGGGCACGCGCGTACGTCATGTTGGTCGCTTGCTCTGCGGCCCTGCCAGCGTGCAAGGGGAGCAATGGGGCGGCAGGCTCGGAACAGGCGCCGGCACCATCGTCACGGAGCGCCTCCGAGCAGCGCGCCCCGGGCCAGGCAGCCCTGCAAGCGGGGCCGCCTTCGCCGCGTGTCCAGGAGAGCCATTTCCGGCTGCAGGCTTCGCCGGTTGGCAGCTACCGTGATGGAGAGCTCGGCCAGGCCCTGATCACGCTCGAGCCCCGCGGCGAGTTCCACATCAATCAGGATTTCCCATGCACGGTCGAACTGACTGCATCTGCGAATCTGATGCTGCCAAAGGCGCGCCTGGCAAAAGTCGATGCCACCCATTTCGGGGAGCGACGCGCTCGCTTCGATGTTCCGCTTACGCCGAGAGGGCCGGGGACCCACGAAGTTGAAGCGAGGGTGGCCTTCGCCGTGTGCACGGAGGAGACCTGCATTCCCGAAGAGCGACGGGTCGTGTTGGCCTTGCGGGTCGCCCCGTCCGACAAGGCCGACCCCTAAATGAGCAAGGACGACCACGAGCTCGAGTCTTTGAGCGCTGCAGTTCGTGACCGCTTCCTGGCCGAGAAGCGCGTGCTGTCGTACGACGAATACCTGGGACAGGTGCTCGAGCACCCCCGGCGCCACACACGCGACGCGGCTCGCTATCTCAAGAGCTGCTTCGACTACTTCGGTCACTACAGCGTGGAGCGGCCCTACGGCAAGTCGCGGCGCTGGCGCTTATTCGATCTGGAGTTTCAGGCGAGCGACGGCCAGCGCAGACGGGAGCTGCTCGCTGGCCAGGAGCAAGCTCAAGAAGCGTTCTATCGAATCGTGTCGAATTTCGTGCGCGAGGGGCGGGCCAACCGTCTGGTGCTCCTCTACGGTCCCAACGGCAGCGCGAAGAGCACTTTTGTCGCCTGCCTGATGAAAGCCACAGAGCATTATTCGACCTCGGATGAAGGCGCCCTCTACCGGAGCGCTTGGATTTTTCCCAGAGGGAGGGACGGCCAGACCATCGGCTTCGGATCCGAGGATGAAGCTTCCAGCGCGCAGCACACTTTTGCGAACCTCGAGCCCGGTAAGATAGATGTCAAGCTCGCTAGCGAGCTTCGCGAGCATCCGCTCTTGCTCTTGCCGCTGGACGAACGACGCAAGTTCTTGTCCAGGGCCTATCGGGCGCACGACCTTGACGACACGCTGCCCGATCTCATCTGGAACGGCCAGTTGAGCCAGAAGAACAAGGACATCTTCGAGGCCCTGCTGACGGCCTACAGCGGAGATCTGCGCAAGGTACTCGCCCACGTGCAGGTCGAGCGCTTTTACATATCCCGTCGGTTCCGCACAGGGGCGGTTACCATAGGCCCTGAGATGGCTGTGGATGCGCGGGAACGCCAGCTGACCGCGGATCGCTCCCTCGCATCGTTGCCTGGATCGCTTAGCACCGTCACGCTCTTCGAAACCGCCGGCGAATTGGTTGACGGTTCCGGTGGGTTGATCGAATACAGCGACCTGCTGACGCGTCCCCTGGAGGCCTGGAAGTACCTGCTGCTGGCGATCGAGACCGGGGAAGTGGCCTTGCAGTACTCGATTCTGCCGGTGAACTCGGTCTTGGTGGCAAGCTCCAACGACCTGCACCTCAGAGCGTTCCGCGAGCACCCGGAGTATCGCTCCTTTCGGGGCCGATTGCAGCCTGTGCGCATGCCCTATCTGTTGGACTACCGCCAGGAGCAGCAGATCTACGACGCGCAGATCGTGCCTCAAATGCAGCGACCGGTGGCACCCCACACCACCATGGTCGCCGCCATGTGGGCTGTACTCACGCGCTTGCTGCGCCCCGAGGCAAAGAACTACCGCAACCACGCACTCGCCAAGATCGCCTGTTCGCTGACGCCGATGGAGAAGCTGCGACTGTATGCCGACGCCACCGTTCCTTCGCGTCTATCCGCCGACGAGGGCAAGGAGCTGCGTGCCGGTTTGGCGGACATCGTTCACGAAGTCGACGCAAGCGACGTGTACGAGGGCGCGACAGGCGCGTCCCCGCGGGAGATCAGGACACGGCTTCTCGACGCTGCTCAGCACCCGGACTACCGCTGCCTGTCCCCACTCGCTGTTCTCGAGTGTCTTGAGGAGCTGTGCGACCAGAAGGACTACGAGTACCTGGAGCGGAAACCGGACGATGGTTACTACGACCACCGCTCGTTCATTGACAGCGTGCGCGACGAGTGGCTGTTCAAGGTCGATGACTCGGTGCGTACCTGTTCAGGGCTGGTCGACGAAGCCCAGTACAGGGACCTGTTCGAGCGCTACATCACGCACGTGTCGCTGTGGGTCAAGAACGAGCGCTACGAGAACCCAGTTACCGGTCAGTTGGAGGATCCAGACGCGCAGCTCATGAAATCGATCGAGGGCATCCTGGAAGTACGCGATGCGGAGGATTTTCGCCGCAACCTCATCAACGCGATCGCCGCGCACGCCATAGATCATCCCGGACAGAAGGTGGACCACTCCGTCGTGTCGGGGCGCTACCTGGAGCGGGTCAAGGCATCGTACTTTGCCGAACGAGCCAAGCAGATCGCCGAGGTCTTGCGCGGGATGCTGGCCTTGTTGAGGGGCGACGCGGAGCATCTGGAGCCGGGACCACGTTCGAGAGCAAGCGACGCGCTCGAGCAGTTCAAGAGCCATTACGCCTACTGCGACGAATGCGCGCTGGAAGTACTGGACGAGCTGCTGCACCGGCGCTACCTCGACGTCTAAGGGCCCGCTGAAGAATAACTCGTGTGTTTCGGCGAGGACTGGGCGCCGCTGGCAAGGCGCGACGACGAGGAGTATTGGGGATACTTCGAGGAGGAGGAACATGGCCAGCGGTGGTTAGAACCGGCGAAATGGATGAGTTATCTTCCGCGGGTCCTTACTGT
>JAKSBK010000033.1 GCA_022361155.1 Pseudomonadota bacterium | reverse complement strand
TCGACACTACGAATTCGCACGCACCTACCCGCGTGCTCCGATGCACGAGGCTGCCCCGACAGGAGGATCGTGGCCAGACAGGTGTTCGCTCAGGCTGCGTTGCGAGCGTAGAGATGGCTGGCGGCCCGGATGCCTTTGACGTGCTGCTGGCCCCGGCGGGCGCCTTCCAGTCGGATGCGCTCGACCTGCCCCACCATCCCGAAGAACGTGCGGGCGTACTGCTGCACCGAGCCGACGAACGTCTCGGCATTCAGGCCCGCTCGCTCGACCAGCGGGGCGCCCTCGAAGTCGACGAGTCGCAAGCAGCTGTGTCTGGCGGCAACCAGGGGCGTGATGCCGTAGTCGGGCCGAATGAAGAGAAGGTAGGTGTCGCCCACGGTGAGCTCGCGCACGATGGAAAAGCGACCGAAGCCACCGTCGGCGTGCACGCCGCCCCGAATGCGCAGATCGAACTCACCCTGTACCCCTGCACCGAGCAGGACGTTCCGGGTACGGAACTGGATCCTGGTTAGCGGGGTCGGTGGAGTTTGCCTCAAGCCATCGCGGGAATCGATCTCGGTGACGGTCGCGACCACCACCGCCCCGCTCTGAGCGATGATGTCGTCGATGCTGAGGTTGGGTGGAATACCCGCGCTTGAATGAGTGGGTAGAAGAAGCGGCAGCAAGCCAAAGCTCGCCGCTGCGGCGGAAAACAGAGCGCGTCTGCGCTGCCTGCCGGCGCTCGTGGCCGGCCGAATCCATCCCGTCCCGACTTTGGAACGGTCATCAGGGTCATCAGGTATAACTGACATCGTCGCCTCCTTGTGAAAGTCAGTCTTGATAAATAGAAACATCAGGACACTCTTGACGGCTTGACGCCGTCGACGTGTGAGCGTTCGGGGAGCCACGTCGCTCTGGCGTCGCAGCGCCAGGGCCCTCAGACCGCTCCGCGAGCCGTAAGGCGCACTGCCGATCGTCAACCGGCTGCCTGAGCTCGATCGCGTTCGCGCTAGGCTAAACGGGAAGGACGGGAGACGGGCAAGAAGCGAGCCACACGATGGGCCGTTACCCGCTCGCCATCCATCTGCGTCCCTGCTGGTGCTGCCTTACCGCCGTTGCCCATCCGGTTCCCTGTTGCCACCGCGCCCTGGCGGCTGCTTCAGTGGATGCCCCAAGCAACCACCTGGTTTGTGTATACACGTACCCCGCCTCGTGTGCAAGCGACGCTTCTCGCGTTCTCAAGAAACCTCAACCCCCCCGGGTCCCAATTCTTGCGCACCTCCAGGATCATTGCGCGGCCGCCGTCGCGCTCTGCGACCTGTGATTTACTTCGGAGCGCGCCATTGGTTCGACCCCGGGTACGATTCCGGGTTCTGGTTGCGTTCGAGCGCGGGCCTGCGGCTTGGCTTGTGGCGGGCCCACGACTCAACAGCCCTA
>JAKSBK010000032.1 GCA_022361155.1 Pseudomonadota bacterium | reverse complement strand
TACCATGGCTGCCAACAGCCTGTTGCTCTGCAAGAAGTCCACGCCCCTGGTCGAGTGGGGCAAGTCGCTCCACAAGCGAGTCGGTCGCAAGAAAGCCATCGTGGCCACCGCTCGCAAATTTGCATCCGTGCTGTGGGCCATTTGGCTTCGCGAGCAGGAGTACGATCCCATGCTTGCCACCTGAATCAGATTTCCCGGTGACAACACGCCGCGGTGGACTGAAGCAGCGAGTCCGTCAATCGGAATGAGTGCGAACCTGACCCCGACGCCAAGACGTCGAAACGCTGGAAGCACCATTTCTTCGACCAGCCTCCTGTGCCCCGGCAACGTTAGGCCGGATTCAAAGCACGTATCGCTGGGTGAGTCGCGACTCCTGTGCCGTCCCTCTCGGCTGGCGCCCACTTCTCGTATTGCCGACTGCGCACCGCGCTGCCGGAGGGGACCACTGCATGTCCTTGACACCCGCCGCTCTATCGCTGGGTCGGGTCGGGTCGGTTCCCCTCGGTTACCCACCTCATTTCGTGCCATCCCGCCCGGGATCTCCGAGATCGAGATTGAGGAGCTCGCGCCATACCGCGGGATCCTCCTGGTAAACGATCCGGCGCTTGTCGCGAATGGCGTCGGCGAGCGTCTCGTCCCACGGAGTGGACGGGATGGCATGTTCATCCCCCCAAGCGGGCGCTCGCTGCAGGTCAGCGCTGAGGTAGGTGGCTTTGGTCATCACGATCGCGGCTTCGTAGCGGGTCGCCATGAAGTTGGCGATTGCGAGACCGACGGAGTCGTAGTCCCCCGCGTAGTACAGATCGATTCCCTGGGTCCGCGCCATGTCCAGCAGTCGTTGCGCATCGATCGACGGCCAGCCGGCCGTGCAGACGAGTGGACCTGCGATGCCCGCCAGCATGGCTCCTTCAACCACCGAGGGGTTTTCGACGCAGAGCCAGCTGCGCTGCGAGAACCTGGGTGAGGCGCCATCGAGCATCGCGCCAGAGATACCCACGGGCGTCCTCGTCGCTCCAGCGGCCTCGAGCAGTTGACCCAGCGGGGAGCTCGGCTGTGCACGAAGACCGTAGGTGATTGTCGTGGACGAAATACGATCCACGATGACGCCGAGGTCCTGGAACGCGCGTCGGACCGTGATGCCGTTGGGTTCCCGCTCGACGCTCCACTCGCCGACCAGCTCGACGGCACCCAGTTGCAGGTAGCGACCGCAGGTGGTGTCCGCATCCAGTGCGTGAGGGTTGCCGCTCACCCGCCATGCAAGAACGGGCAGTGGAACCGGTGGCTTCGAAGGAAGGGAATCGAGACTGTCGGCGAGCATTTCTAGGAGTTCAGCGTGCGCATCTACGGCGCCATCGGGGACGCCGGCAGCACGAATCCGCGCCGAGGTCTGGGGAGTGCGTACACCCAACCGCTCGGCCGCTCGCCGCCACAGCACTGCCCGCGCCTCCGACGTGGCGGCCCGTTCGGCAGCCCGATTCCCTATTGGGCCGCGAACCCTCTCCACCAAGAGCCGGAGCTGAGCCTCATCTTCGAGGCCAAGCGCGGAGGCGATCTTGACGGCGTCGAGCGTTACGATTCGCTGCTCGGGTATGCGCCGAAGCCCAAGCAGCGATGCAAGCGTCCGACGCCCCTGCTCGTCGAGACCGCCGACCTTGATCCTGCGAACAGGCCGGTCGGATGCCCCCATGCGTCGGGCGAGCTCCTCCCAGATGGGGCCAAGAGGACGGAGACCATCCCACGCCATTGCCAGATCCACGGGGTCATTCGCCATCCCGTCATCCCTTGACGCGCGTGAGCGGCGCGCGCCGGCCGCCACCATCGTCCCCGTGACCGTCGCCGGAGTTCCCAGTAGCGACTCGCGTTTCACTCCCGTTCCAAACCAGGCGAGTCGTCGACGTCTTGTCGTCACCAAGCTTCTGACACACGTGGATGGCGATGCCATCAAGCGTGTCGTACTCGCAGCGGTCCTTGTCGGACGTGAACACCGCATCGAGGTGCAACTTTGGCAGCAGCCCCATCAGCTTGCGCTTGTTCGGAAAGTCGAGCTTGGGGAACAGCTCGTCCATCAACAACAGGCGTGGCGACACGCAGGGCGGATCCCCTGGTGCCGGCTCGTAGTGCGCCGTCACGGCTGCGATCAGCGGTAGCACCATGACGATCGTCTTTTCGCCGGCCGAGAGGCTGACCTTCTTGCTATCCAGGGCGCGCGGCTTGTCACCGAACCTGTTGTGGTGCACGAGCACACGGGACCGGTGCCAGGATCGGTAGTCCAGCATTCGAGCCAGACGTTCACGCCATTCACCGGTGTCGTCTTCCGCCGCCCGAACCCGCTCGATCCGCCCTCTGAGGAACGCGTCGAGCTGTGATCGCCCCTGGGCGACCGGCGAGTCGTGGAGGAGTAGCTCCTTGGCCTGTCGAAGCTCTCCTGCTTCGCTCAAGTCTGGGTTGATTTCCCATTTCAGACTGACCCGCACGCCCCCGGATTCAGTGCGAACTTCCTCGAGAAGGCCGTTGATCCTATCGACGAGGGCCTGTGCGGCCCACAGCCGACCCTTGAGGTGCTCGCGAACGGACCCCGACAGGATCTGTTCGAACAACTCCTGCTGCTTTTGGCTCAGCTCCGATCTTGCGGCCTCGAGATCCTCGCGAAGCCCCTCGAGCAACGCCGACGACGACGCAACAATGCCCTCGCGACGCACCCGTAGGACCGACCAGAAACGGTCGCCTGCCTCGAAGTTCAGATCCGCACGCCCTGCGAGTTGTCGCGAGGCATCGCCAAGCCGGGCCATCACGTTGTTGGACATTCGCGCCAAGTCCGCATCGCTCGGGATCGAGGGCAACACGCCGGACGATCGGATCCGGCGGGCGGCATCGAGGATGGCGGTAGTAGTCGTCAGCGTCTGAGCTACGGGGGGATCAGCGATTGCGGCATCTGTCGGGAGACCGTCGCGACACAGCGCAACGAAGGCCTCACCTGCCTGAGCACGTTGCGCCTCGGCGGTCGTGCGCTTCACCTCCGCCTGATTCACCGCGTTGCCCGCCGAGCCCCTCTTCTCAACAGCCTCGCTGTGCTGCACGCGCAGGTTCTTTTGCTCCGCTTGGATCTCGGAGCGCCGCTCCGTGACCGCGCGAATCTCTCCCATCACTTCTTTGTAGTCGGCGCCAAGCGCCTTCTCGACGGCCGCAAAACGACTAGCAGCCTCCTCGAATTCGCCACGGCGCGTGCGCGCCGTCACTGAGCGCTGTTCGGCCTCGCGCTTTGCCTCCACCGCGACGTCTTCGGCGAGACTAGCGTCGCGCTTGGCCGACTGAGCTCGTTCGTGGCATCCCTGAAATGCGAACACGGCGTTTCGGAGGCTACCCAGCCAGGCTTCGACCTTGGCAAGTCCTGCGGCATCCGTAGGCAGGCTATGCCCCATCGCCGCGGTATGAAGCGCTCGTTGGTGTCCCTTCACCTCCTCGTTGACGCTCGAGAGGGCAGTGTTTGCCTGGACGAGCTGATCTCTCGCCGACTCCATCCGTACGCGCTTCCGGTCGGCGTCTTGCTCGGCATCCTGGATCTCCTTGATCGGTGGGAAGGACCCCATCTCCTCCTTGCACCGCTGAATCCGTGCCGTGAGCGTGTCGCGCTCAGATTGAAGGGCGTGTTGCTCCTCTTCGCGCACCGCGATTCCGCGGTCCAAGTCTGCAATGCGCGCGCGCCGAGTGGCCTCGCGCGAGCTGGCACCAATATACCGGGCCGGCCCGACAGCAGCACGACCCGCAAGTCGGGGTGTTTGCCAGCTGCCGTCCATACCGATGAGGACCCCGCGCGCGGGAACTGATGCCTCGTGCGCGTCGCGCTCAACGATGGTGAGGGAACCGAGAAGTGTCTCGACTGTCTCGCGGCCCATGGCGTCCGAAGCGGGATCCGGTTCGAGCAGAGACGCGAGCGTGCGTTCATGTTCCGTCGCCGCTGGAGCCAGTATCAGCTGGAGATCCGAATCGTTCTCAGCGATTGCAATCTCTCCCTCGGGTGAGACCCATGCATCGAGGAGCCGACTGTCGGCCAGCGCCGACTCGATCTTTCCACGCACGTCATCGGCTACCTGCTCCCGAAACTGTATGAGCCTCCAAAGTGGAGCACCGACGAGCCCTGCCCGATCGCGACGACCGGCTGGGATGTCCGGTTCGGGATCCTTCCCCGCGATCCACGCATCGCGCTCGTCTCGGAGATCCTGCAGCTCGGCGTCGAGAGCGGTGCTGCGTTGCTCGATCTGGGACCTGCGATCGAGCAGCGGCTCCTGGGCGCTGTTCCGCGCCTCCGTCACCATTCCCAACGCGGTCTCAGGGTCATCAAGGATGCCCAGATAGGGATGCAGCTCGCGTGCATCAGTTCGCCAGGTACTGACTGCGTGTCGCCATGTCTTCCGAGCTTCGTCCGCCGCCCGAGTCGCAACCCGCAGGCTGTCCTCCGCCGTGCTGAGTCTTCCCTCGCAGTCGGTCTGGTGCTTCTGTGCGCTCTTACGGCGTTCGATTGCGAGGTCGAGGGCGTGCAGCTGACGACGAACCTCGTGGATCGCGTTCTGCCGCCCGTCGATCCAGGTGTTCGTAGCCGAAGCCAGGGCATCAGCCGCGACCTCCTCCAGCATGTCGGCGCCCAGACTCTTCGCCACGTCCTCGAGCTCCTCTCGGGAGCGGCGCATCTGTTGCTCTGCGAGCACATGGCCGTCCTCGGCCTCTTTGGCCTTCCGCCTGCGCGTCTCGGCGCGTCCACGAGCCTCCGTTGCTTCGCGCTCGGCTTCCTTTGCGCGCCGCTTGGCTCCCTGTGCCGCTTGCTGGAGGTTCTCGAGCTCGGCCCCATGCTTGTAGGCCTCCGAGCTCTTCAGTCCGTCCAGTCGTCCAGCCAGGCCTTGGTCCTCCGTGTCGAGCGCAGCCTCTTGTTCCTCCAGCTGTTGGACCCGTCCCTTCCACCTCGCCAGCTCGTCTGACAAGCGGCGGACCTCCCGCGCGACGTTGTCAAACGCTGTCGTCGCGGAAACGACCTCCGCCACGACACGCGCTGTCACAGACCGTGCGTACCCACGATTGGCGTCGCTGAGTCGTCTGCTTTCGGCAACGTCCTTCTCGAGCTGCGCGATGTGGTCGCGCCGTCGATCGAGATCCGCAAAGCCGTCAGCAACTCGGCCCAGCTCGAGGTCATCGAGCGGCGGAAGCGCCTCGGAAAGGAGATCGGAGAGTCTTGTGGGAGACAGGCCGTCGATGACGTTCTGCTTGCGCACCACGAGGAGGGTGCGGATGAGCGCGTCCAGTCGATCGTCGGACCAGCCGGGGAACAGCGTCGTTCGGATGGCTTGTCGGTAGCCACTGCTGTCCGATCCCCAGACCCTTCCCTCGGCCCCGACGGCCTCGGTCAGTTGCTCCACGGACAGGGGGCGCCGATGCTCGTCAAGCAGCGAGAAGTCGATCGCGACTCGCCGTGGGGTGGTGAACCAATGCTTGTCCCCGCCACCTGACGGCTTCGCTCTCAGTCGTACGCCGGCTGTAAAGGTCCTTTCGTCGTCGAGAGCGAATTCGAGCCAGAGATATCCGGTGCGTGGCTCGCCTTCGTCGTACCCGCTCACACGGTCCCAGAGCCCGCCGCGATCGGCACCTGAAGTGGATAGCCGTCCTGGCAAGCCTTTCGCGTCGAGCAAGTGCGGCAGGAGCAGCTCGAGGGC
>JAKSBK010000031.1 GCA_022361155.1 Pseudomonadota bacterium | reverse complement strand
TAGGAAAAAGTTGGCGATGGACTCTTCGACGTTGTTGGTCGGGATCAATTTCCATGTGTTTGTCGATCAGCATGGGAATGGTCCTTCAGAACTTCCCACT
Organism: Pseudomonadota bacterium; assembly: GCA_022361155.1. Taxonomy (NCBI): domain Bacteria; kingdom Pseudomonadati; phylum Pseudomonadota; species Pseudomonadota bacterium. Next base: position 2,809 of record JAKSBK010000031.1, on the reverse strand, counting down.
GCATTGGGTCTCGCGCGGTATAACGACCAGAAAGCTTGGGCTCGAGCCGCTTCGTTGTTTATCGAGGACAACTACGTAGTTGATGAAGGGTTTGTGACGTATACCTCGAATTTCGATTGGGGATTTCAGGCGACCACTTCGTTGACTCACGGCACGAACGGAAGACCAGCTGATGTGCCAGACGAAACCTTCTTGTCGTGCGGGGTTCAGTTCGTCGTCAGCTCGGTAGACTTTATCCGGGAAAGTCACGGTCTTGAGCGGGTTCCCCTGCCGGTACATCAACTTGCTCGCTGTCCATGTTGCATTCTGGACCTCAGCCCATTACACACGCAGCTGAGAGAGATCATTCAGGCGTACAGGAACACGCCAGGGATTCATGTGTTCGTCGCAGAGGACGCTACTACAAATAGCGAACTCGGTGCAGCCGGTATGGGTTGCTCTCCGGAAAGTTCGGGCAATGGCATGGCCTGGGCTTTGCTGCTCGCAGGAAATATCCAAACTACTTCCAATGCGTACAACACGTTGACCCATGAGCTTGGGCACGTCCTCGGTTTGGAGCACGGAACCCAGCCTGACGAGATCGGCCAGCTCCTGCAGGGTGGATTGCCAAGGAATGGCGAGCTATGCTCTCGCATCAGGACAATCGCTGAACAAATCGGGTGGTAGTGGATTTTTAATCAACGTGTATGAACGGTTTGATGAGATGTACATGGGCTGCCTGCATCCCGGTGCTCGGGGGTTGCTTGGCTGCGCATGGAAACTTACCGGATGCTGGGGGTGCTGCAGGCTCGAGCATAGGTATGCCTCTCATGGTGGAGCCTTGGGGCACTACCGTAGATGCTGGTGGAGGAAGTAGTTGTGCGCTCACAGGAGGCGGCGAGTTGCTCTGCTGGGGCGGCACCTTTGGTCCGTCGAGGATACGGGACGGTACGGACCCGCCTTCGGGTCGCTATCGGGCCGTATCGGTGGGTGGGAACCACGGTTGTGTGCTTCAGTTCGATGGTGCGCTACGTTGCTGGGGCGACAATTTCGACGGGCAGCGTGCAAGCTCCGATTACGAGTATGCTGGGGTATCGACTTCGGATGACGCGACCTGCGGTGTGAGAACCGACGGGGTGCTGGACTGCTGGGGTAAACTGAGTCGCTACGGCGGTGTTCCACCACCAGGTCGTTACCGCTTCGTGGCGTTGGGCGCGAAGCATGCGTGTGGGATCAGAGCGGACAGGTCCACTATTTGCTGGGGGTTCGGTATGCAGAGGCAGACGAAACCGCCCGCGTCAGGATTTGCCGCACTGGAACTCGGTTGGGAGTTTTCCTGCGGGCTTACTCCGAGGGGCAAGCTTGAGTGTTGGGGTAACCCGCCGGCGAGCATCGAAGAGATGCAGGGTCCGTTCCGTCATCTCGCCGCCGCAAATGCGTCGCTTTGTGCGTTGAAGGAAGACGGTTCTTTGCAGTGCAAGGGGCTTCCTCCATATACGGCCAGGCCGGCGCCGGAGCATGTGAAGTTCAAGGAACTGGGTGCGGGTGATAAGCATTTTTGTGGTCGTACCGATGCAGACGAGATTCTGTGCTGGGGCGACGGCTGGGAAGCAATGGATGTCCCCCCGGGGCTGTAAGCGTGTTGTCCGTGTCGCTCGTTGGTTGCGCTGCGCGGGTCGACCCGCAAGCGCTGTCTTCTTCGCAAGCGGATGTTTCTTGTCCTTCGCGCCTGGGAACAAAAGTACACAACCTAGCTCATGGCCCGAGGTTACATCGCTTTCGGTGGGGTTTCGGCACGCCTGTGCGATTGGTCCTGAAGACAGGACGCTTTGCTGGGGTGAAAACGAATACGGTCAGAGTGAGCCGCCAGACACTCCGATGAGGCTCGTTTCCGTGGGTCCGGTACATACGTGTGGCATCACGAAGTCCGATAGTGACGTGGTCTGCTGGGGAAACGAGGAGTACGGGCGAGTGGACGCACCGGTTGACCAAAAGTTCACGAACGTATCTGCAGGCGCCGGACATACATGTGGTTTGACGCCGGAAGGGAAGGTGCGCTGCTGGGGTAGCTGGCCATTCTCGGCTCCGTTCCCCGTTGCGTATGAGCCTCCGTCGCAAGGTCAATTCAAGGACATATCGTTAGGCCTTCTTTACGGATGTGCGCTATCGCTTGCAGGCAAGGTCCAGTGTTGGGGGGATGACACCTATTTCGTGGGGATACCCGACTCGGTGGTCTTTGAGCGGCTCGATGCCGGGTTTAATCATGTATGTGGTTTGACTACTGATGGTGAGGTTGAATGTTGGGGTGCTCCGACAAACGAGCCCAATATCCCTTCGGGGTCATACGTGGATGTAAGTGCAGGGAACGCAACCTGCGCCCTTCGTGACGACGGTAGCTTTGTCTGCTCCAATGTCGGCAACCCTCCCCACGGACCGATGACCAAAGTAGTAGCTGGCATGCACCATGTCTGCGGGGTCCATGAGGGTGGAGGCGTCCAGTGTTGGAAGCAGCAAGGCGCGGACATGGAGAATGAGCTCACTCCACCGCCGCAGTTGCATCGCCAGCTGTAACTATCCCCCGGCAAAGCCGGGGGCTTTAGATCGTGAGCCGCCCAACACCTGGAGACCGACCGGGGTTGCGGGCAGAGGATCGCCGTGGCCGAGCGCGGCGATGGTTCTGCGAGCGCGACGCGCCGCCGGCGTTCGCCGACGACCTGACCCGCGTTGAGGCTTGGGGATATCCGGGCGGGTGCGGCGGTGGCGGCTCGCAGCTGGAGCCCACGGGTAAGCATCCCGTGGGGTGCATCTGGTTGGCTCGGCTGACCTCGTG
>JAKSBK010000030.1 GCA_022361155.1 Pseudomonadota bacterium | reverse complement strand
GGCATCGCATCCCCGTGCACGTGTATATCGATACGGGCATGAACCGCGTGGGAATGCCCTACTATCGGGCGCTGCCGTGGGTCGAGGATCTCGCTGCAAGCGGGGCAGCAAGGTTCGAGGGGATGTATACGATGTTTTCCGGAGCCGTTCGCGACGGTGCCGGCTTCGATAGCGAGCATCTGCGGCGGTTTCGCGAATTGATCGCCAAGATAAGGACCAAAGGTATCGGCACGGGTCTGCTGCACGGCGCTCCCTCCTACCAGGTCGTGCGTCTTCCCGCCTCGCATGAGCTCGACCTGATCCGTCCCGGGGGCGCAATCTACGGGATGCCGAACTACCGTCAGGATTCGTCGGGCAACACGGTCATGGATCTGCAGCCCGTGTTCCGTTTGAAGGCCAGGGTCGTGCGGGTGGAGCGACTGCGAATCGGGGAGGGGGTGAGCTTCCATCACCGCTACCGTGCGACTCGCCCCGTGTGGGTGGCTACGCTGCCGGTTGGTCACACCGATGGCTACCCCAGGCAGGCTGCCGACGGCGCCCAGGTCCTGGTCGGCGAGCGTCTGTATCCGGTAATCGCGGTCGTTAGCTCGAACCACACCATAATCGAAGTGGGGGATGAGCCGAGCGTGAGGGTTGGAGACGTTGCCACCTTGGTAGGACCGGAGCGTGAGGAAATCGCGCCCCAGGCGGTCGCTCTGGCCAGCGGCCTCGACCGCGATTACTGGATCATGACCAAGCTCAATGCGCTCCTACCGAGGATGGTCGTGTAGCCGCTACGGGGCGTTTGCCGAGACCGGCGAGTCCAAGCAACGTCGATCTCTTCGTCGTTCAGCGCGATCACCAGGCGACGGGGTGTTTGCCGAGACCGGCGAGTCCAAGCAACTGATCGTCCGTATCGTTGAGATGCTCACCAAGCTCGGTCACGAGTGGGATCCGGCTACGTCCACGCAGGGCGTCCACGCCCACGCAGCGTCCGAACCCTGCCGCCTCACGTTGGTCCTGGCCACCTGAAACGCGCCACTTCGCTCAGATCAACTGCCCTGTAATCGTCTTCAAGGCACTCCCTAGCCCCGCAGGCTCCTGGAGGTCGGGCGCTCGGTGAACGGTTGCGCCATCAACGTTGGACTACCGCCGGCCTTTGGGATAGTAAGGGGATGTCCCAAGATGCCCTTGCTGGAGGTCCCATGTCTCGTCGTCTCACAGCCGTTACGTTCGTCGTCGCCCTTGCGGTTGCTTACGGTGGTTGCGATAAATCCGAGCCCGCCACGGAGCCTGCCAAGTCTGCAGCGGAGCCTGCCAAGCCTGCAGCAGAGCCAGCGGTAGAGCCTGCGGCGCCCACTCCCGCGCCGACGCCGCCACCGGCAGACGTTGTCGCGAAGCCCGACGCCGAAGGTGTGGTGCGCATGACCGGCAACGACACGATGCAGTACAACGCCAAGCGCATCGAGGTACAGGGCACGAAGGTCAAGGTCGAGCTCAAGAACATCGGCCAGATGCCCAAGGAGGCCATGGGGCATAACTTCGTGGTGCTGGTGAGCGGCACCGATCCCATGGCCTTTGCCCAGGGTACCGTGACCGCGGTCAAGACCGGTTACATACCGGACGACAAGTCGAAGATCATCGCCCATACCAAGCTGCTCGGCCCCGGCGAGTCTGCCACCATCGAGTTCGAGCTCCCGGGCCCGGGCGAGTATCCGTTCGTGTGCACCTTTCCGGGTCACGCGGGCCTGATGCAGGGCGTGCTGGTCGCCACGTAGCCTTCCTTGAAAGCGGCAGGCACACATGCATTGGCTGCGATAGGTTCCGGCAGCGAGAGCTGCCCGGCGATCACACGGTCCATACTTGGTGGAATGGATTGGGCGTGTTTGTGGTCGACAGAGGCGAATGCCATGTTAGGAGGCGCAGCAGCGGCACTACGGGGCTAGCCTGATGTACAGGCTTCCGTGCGAGTCGCTGCCACCGTCCCCCCGGACCTGAGCCACGATGGTGTACGCGGCGCCAGGGCGGTGATTGAATAGGCGAAGTGCATACACGTTGTTTTCCGTGCGCGCGCCGGTCCTTCCGTAGTGGGTATCGCGATCCACTTCGACTCCATCTTGTTCCAGGGCGACCCAGTCGATCTCCAAAGCGTGAGCGCCCCGCTCGTATGCGAAGGTAGCCGTGTACGTGCCGCTGTGCTGGATCGCGGTGCTCACATCGATGCGGAACACGGTTTGGCCCGGCAAGCTCCAAGCAAAGCCTGGGGGCTCGTCGAAGTAGCTCACCTGAAGCGCGGCAAGCTGCGCTTTTCGTGCAGGCAGGCGCACGAGGAAGTCCTGCCAGTTCCTGTGTGCTTGTTCCGTCCAGCCCGTTTCCGCCAACGCAAGCGCCCTCGGATACGTCTGGTAATCGAGCTGATTCCGGTCGGGAATGTACTCGGTCCAGAGGTTTCCTTGCACGCCCAGCACGTGGTGCAATTGTGCCGGCGTGAGGCCCCCTGGAAGCGGGTCGTGGTCGTAGACTTCGCGCAGCGTGCTGAGGCCGCCAATGGACCAGGGATCACCGGGCTTGTGGGGCGTCTGATAGTGGTCGAAGTAATAGGTCGAATTGGGGCAGACGACCACGTCGATACCCAGCTGGGCAGCCTTCCGGGTCGAGCCCCTGCTGTCTCCGCGCCAGGCGAAAACGACTCGCTTACCGAAGTTTGCTCCACCTGGCTGGTTCTCGATGCCATCGAGGACCTCGTCCCATTCGCCGGGTATGCGGCCGCTGGCGCGGACGAAGTCATTCATGCGTTCGGTGAACCAGGCCTGAAGCCTGTGCCAACCAGCATCCTTGGGGTCGTTGACGATCGGGATGCCCAGCTGCTGCATCCGCATCTGCGCGACCGGACTATTCACCCATTCTTGCTTGGGAACTTCATCCCCGCCGAGGTGGACGTATGCACCGGGGAAGAGCTCGAACAGCTCGCGAAGCACGTTTTCAAGGAAGGTGAAAGTCTGCTGCTCCAGATTGATGATCGTGGTGGAAACTCCCGGGAAGGTGCGCACAGGGGGTGGGCTGGCCGGATTGTGCCCGCGTTCCGGGTACGCAGCCAAAAGGGCCACCATGTGTCCCGGCATGTCGATCTCGGGCACGAGCTGTACGTAGCGCTGTTGCGCAAAGCTCACGATCTCGCGGATGTCGCTCTTCGTGAAGAAACCGCAGTATCGGGTCCTGTTCAGGTCGCTCGGGCTGAAGCGTTTGCCGTGTTCGAAGTTCCAAGTTGCCTCACGGCAGCCGCCGATCTGCGTCAGCCTCGGGTACTGGTCGATCTGGATGCGCCAACCCTGGTCGTCGGTCAAATGGATGTGGAGCGTGTTGTATTTGAAGCGCGCCGCCAGGTCGATGAAGCGCATGACTTCTTCTTTGGGGAAGAAATGCCGCGAGACGTCCAGCATCAGACCGCGCCAGGCGAATCGTGGCTTGTCGCGCACGGAAACGCACGGGATCGGCCAAGCGGGCAGCACGCTGACCTGGGCTGCATCGATAGCAGCAGGCAGCAGCTGGCGCAGACTCTGTACCGCATAGAACAAGCCTTGAGGATGGGTTGCGCGCAGGACGACGTGCTGCTCGGAAACGTCGAGCAGATACCCCTCTGGACCCAGCGTAGGATCGGCCCCCTCGGTGGTCACGAGCACGGAGTACGGCGGCAGCTGCGGTCCCGGCGCGGGCGCAACAGGCAGCATGTAGCCTGTCGTTCGCCGGAACTCCCACGCCAGGTAGTCCGCGACGGGCTGACTCTGCGCGAAGTCGCCGCCCACGAGGACCTGCGAAACGGGAGCCAGCAAGAACGTGCCCGGGCACGTGGTCATCTGGTTCGGCTTGGGGATCAAATGGATCGGCTCCGGCGGCGGCGGCGGTATAGGCGGGTTCCAGGGCGCCGGGGGCATACCCGCGATTGGAGCGCCTCCCGCTCCGCCTGCAGGTGGCAAGCCGCCGCCGATTCCAGCTGCCGGTGCAGGCAGTTGACCTGACACGCCGGCCTGCGGGATCGCTCCTGCAGGGCCTGCGGTGCCGGGCATACCGGCGCCTCCGAGCCCGATTCCTGAAGCTCCGGCTCCGGCACTTCCGGGTCCCCCCGTCCCGGTCACGGGCGGTGGCAGCGCCGGGCTCTGGGTGCTGCAGCCCGCGAGCGCTGCCAAGAAGCTGAACGATGATAGGACCGAGCCGGTCTGGACCGAGCTACTGGCCCGGGGTCTGCGTCGTTCTAACGGAATCACTGCAAGCTCTCCTGTGCGAGCAAGAGCCTAGCACGGTCCCGAGGAACACCGCGAGCCGCGCGTCCCTGCGGCTCGCCTCGCGCGACGCGCCACGGTCATGTGCCGGTAGGCGAGGGCTTCCTCGAGGATTCGCGGCTCAAGCTACCCACTCGAAAAGAGGCGCCACAGTGCCCACAGCAGCGCGCAACCGGCCAACAGAGCGAGCCACTTCCAGCTCGCGCGAGCGGCTGGCTGCGCTGGTGCCGGGCGCCGTGCTGGTGCCGGGTGCTCTGCCAGGGCGCGTTGCTCGAGCGCCGTCATGACTCGGGTGTCTTGCGTGTCAGCTGCTGCGTGCCCCGCGGCTCGGACGGCGTCCCTGGTAGCAGTCATCACCAGAGTCTGCTGCGAATCCGTGTCTGCCGGATCCGGGGCTGGTTGCAGGTCTTGTAGTGCCCTTTCCAGCTCAGGCAGCAGGTGTTGCATGGATGGCCAGCGACCGTCCGGAGTCTTGGCAAGGCAACGCAAGACGAGGGCCGAGAGCAGCTCAGGTGCGGGCTGGCCGTGGATCGTGAGCGGCGGGACCGGCTTTTCCATGTGCGCCATTAACGTATCGAGCGCTTTGGGATAATCGAACGGCACGCGACCGCTGAACATCTGGTAGAGGATGATTCCGAGCGAATAGATGTCGAGTCGCTGGTCCTGGTCGGTGCCGCTGACCTGCTCGGGTGATATGTAGGGGGGCGCGCCGTAAAACGTGCCGGTCGCGGTCAGGTCGAGCGGCTGATTCAGATCCTTGGATAGTCCGAAATCCACGACCTTCACGAAGTCCCGTTCGTGGCCACGTTGCGTCATGATGATGTTGGAGGGCTTCAGATCTCGGTGGATCACCCCGATGGCATGGGCCTCGCGTAGCGCGCGCGCGATCTGGATCGCGATCCGCAATGCACGCTGTGCATCGAGCGCTCCCTCTTGCTGCAGGATCTCGCTGAGCGTCCGGCCTTCGATCAGCTCCATGACGATGAAGCACAGGCCCGGCGTGTGCTGGCCATAATCGAGCACGCGGACGGTGTGGGGCTCGTGCAGCTTCGCAAGCGTCGCAGCCTCGGCAACGAAGCGCTGCACCGACGGATCCCGCTCGGGCGACTGTTCGGAGCCCTGGTGCACCTTCACAGCGACCATCGGTCCCGAGGGTCGCTGCTCGGCGCGGTACACTTGGGCCATGCCACCGGACGCCAGGGGCTCGAGTATCCGGTACCGCCCGCGGATGATGCAACCGATCAGGGCGTCCGGGCTCGCGTCACCCATGCCAGCGGCGCCTCGCTTGGTCCCGAGTTTCGGGACGGGTACTGGTAGCACCAATCACAAGGTCACTAGGGGCTCGCGGAAGAATAACTCGGCCACCAGTGCATCCATAGACTGCTTGTCGATTCAGGCACAACGGCCCAGATATTCGGATCGAATACCTGGGCCGTTGTGGCGGTCGGCGTTGGAGTCGTCAGAACTTGAAGCGGGTGGAGCCGAAGACGCGGTGTAGGGTTCCCTCGGCATCCGCCGCTGCCGTGCCCGGGCCAGCTTCCCGCTGCCTCTGGGCGAAGACATGCTCGATGCCCACATACCATTTCTTGGTGACGTTCCAGATGATGTTGGTGTGCATCGAGAGCAGGCTCTTGTTCATACCCGCATAGCTCATGAACGCGGGGTCCGCGACGTCTGGGTTGTTCAGGGCCGCCGAGTAGGAGGGCGAGATGTTAAGCCGGATGGTGTCGGTCAACCACTGCTGGTAGGAGGCGGTAAAGCCCCAGATGTTGATCGGCTTGAGGTCCCCGTTCGGGGCCAGATAGGCGCCCGCATATGCGTTGTTGGCAACGTAGCGGCCCAGGCCGGGTCCGGCTGCAGCACGCAAGCGGAAATTGCTCTTGCCGATCGTGTCGATCCTGATCCCAATCTGGCCGCCGAAGGCGATGGCGGTGCTCTCCATCATGGGGCCTGCGTTGATGCGGAGCTCTCGCGCGATGCCCATGACGCTGAATTTGAACTTGTCGAGCTCGTAGTTGATCTGCCCCATCACATCAGGCAGCCGGTCCTGATCGGGCACCACCATCCCTGCGGCCTCCCTGAGGCCAGCGGCGCTGGCTCCGAATCCCATGTGGTTGAAGATGGTCGTCTCCGGGGTCTCCAGCGCAACGTTGTACGATGCGTTCTCCCCGAGGGATCCCCCATACCGGAGCATGTTCTGTCGGATAAAGATGCGGAAGGCAGGTGAGCCGAGGTCCACCTTCTCGGGTCGGGCAGGATGGTACATGAAGCTGGTCCAGTCCATGCCGATGTGGAAACCCTTGAAGTTGACGCGCGCGACGCGCAGCCGGCCCAGGGCGCTGTTGGTCAGGCGCTCGTTGCCCAAGGCGTTGCGCGGGCTGACCGAGTAGAAATCGAACTCGATGTAGCCGATGACGTCACCCAGCTCGGTAGGCGTGGTGGCGGTCATCCATATCCGGGTCTCCCTGGGGTTGAAGGTCATGTTGGCCCCGCCGTCATCGGCATCCGTAGTGGGGATCGCGCCGGGAAGAGTCTGGAACTCGAACAGATCCTCACCGCCGCCAAAGGTTGCCCGGGAGGCCGAGTTATAGATGAAGTCGGCCTTCACAAACCCACCGAGCTCGAGCTTGGTGGCCATGAGTCCGGTGGTCGGAGCGGCCGCGGCTGCCGCGACAGGTGCCGAATAGGCTGCTGGGGCCCCCTGCACCGGGGCGTGATGCGCAGGCGCGTGCGCCTGACCGGCTGCCATCGGTCCGACAGCGTGCCCGGTAGCCGCCGGAGCCGGAGGCGAATGCGCCGGTGCGGCGTGTCCCGCTTGCGCGGGAGTCTGGGCGTTGGCAGTGACGGACAGGGCGCAAAGCGCGAGCATACTTGCCGACCTTGCGAGCCAGCGGATCGTGGGCGTCGAGCCTTGGTCGATCGGTCGTGAATTTGGGGTCGGGCTAACAAACATGATACCTCCTGCACACTACGGTGGCATCCGGGCGATGCTCACCGTGCCTCTGGTTGCGAACCGCCGCGGGGCCATCGAAGAACCAGCGCCAGGCGCGCCCTAGTCTCTACACAAACAAAGAACTCGGGGAAAGAGGCTTTGTTGGGGACAATGGCCAAAAAGACGAGGGAATCTAAACCGTACTGCTGCCGCGGGTCAAATCTTCAGTCGGGGTCTGCTCGAATTTGTGCTGCATAGCGCACGATTCACGCGCAAACGCCACGACTTCGAGGCCTCGGGATCGACAGCAGCATGTACAAGACACTCCCCAGAGCCTGGTTGCTGTGCAATCAACAGCACGTTTGCGCACATTGCCGCGAGGTTGCGAACCATTCGGCGGGCTAGAAGCACCAATCGCGAGCTCACCTTCCTGAACCGCGCCCGAGCGGGCGAGGACCGGCTCCGCAACCCAGGCCGGCCGCCAGTGCACTGGTGGGCATTGTCAAGTCAGGCGCCGGCGGCGGGGTCGTGTGCTGGAGCCTCGAGGACCAGCTCGACGAGCTCGAAACCGTCCTCGGTGGCCGGCTGGCGGTCCACCCATTGCCAGTCCTTCGCTCGAGCGGCCAGGCACAAGTCGGTTTGCATCGGGGCGAGCGCGCTGCGCAGCGCAGGTCCTGCTGCCAAGATCACCCGGGCGGCCCGGCGCCCTGTCGAGCCCCCGAGCTCCCCTTTGCGCTTGTTGATCGCGCTGAACACCGAGCGAGCCAGCGCGAGCGCACCCGGCCGGCTCGGTTCGGACACGTGCGCAAGCTCGGCCAGCGTGGGCCAGGCCGCTTGATGAATGCTGGGGCGCCGGTGGTCCGCCGCGAACTGCCAGCTCCAGACTTCCTCCGTGATGAAGGGGATCACGGGAGCGAAGAGGCGTAGCAAGACGTTCAACGCCAGGCGTAACGTGGCAACGGCCGAACCGCGTTCGGCTTCGGTAACGCCGCCTTCCCCCCGGGCGCGACCCTTGACGAGCTCCAAATAGGTGTCCGTGAAGCTCGACCAGAAGAATTTCTCGGTCGCTGCGAGCGCTTCGGCGTACTCGAAGCGCTCCAGGGCGCCAGTGGCCTCGCTCACGAGCCCGCGCAGGTTGGCTATCAGCTCGCGGTCGATTTCTGCGCCGATCCGTTGCTCGGCAGCAGTTTGCGCGAGCACGTACTTGCCTGCGTTGAACAGCTTGGTGACCAGGCGCCTGCCGATTCTGAGCATCTGCTCGTCGAACGCGGTATCGGTGCCAAGGCGGGCGCGGGCCGCCCAGTAGCGTACGCTGTCCGCACCGTGCTTTTCGAGCAGCTGCATGGGCGTGACGACGTTGCCTCTGCTCTTGGACATCTTCTTGCGATCCGGGTCGAGCACCCAGCCGGAGATCACGACATGATGCCAGGGCGGCGTGCCCTCGTGCAGCAGGGCCTTGACGATGGTGTAGAAGGTCCAAGTACGGATGATCTCGTGACTCTGCGGCCGAATGTCGGCGGGGAAAAGCCGCGTGTGGCGTTCGGGGTCGATTCCCCAATGCGAACCCAGCTGCGGTGTGAGCGAGCTCGTAAACCACGTGTCGAAGACGTCGGTTTCGCCGGCGAAGCCGCCCGGGCGGCCTCGTTGCGACGCCTGGTATCCGGGCGGGACGTCGGTCGTCGGGTCGACGGGCAACGAATCCGCATTCGCCAGAATCGGTTGCTCGAATCGTGGTTGCCCTTCCGAGTCGAGCGGGTACCAGACGGGAATCGGCACACCAAAGAAACGCTGCCTCGAGATGCACCAGTCAAGCTGAAGGCCTTTGGTCCAGTCTTGGTAGCGCGCAGCCATGAATCCGGGGTGCCATTGCACGCGCTCCCCCATGGCGAGCAGCTTGTCCTTCTTGTCGAGCAAACGCACAAACCACTGCCGCGTGCTGACGAACTCGAGCGGCCGGTCGCCCTTTTCGAAGAACTTCACGGGGCGCTCGATGGGTTTTGGCTCGCCCTGCAGTGCAGCTCCAAGAGACTTCGCGCTCGCGTTGGCAGGGTCGCGCAGCAGCTCGACCGTTGCAGCACGCGCGGCGCCGATGCGTTTGCCTTGTACCTGCGCGTACAAGCGGTTTGCCTCGGCGGGCTCGAGGCTCTCCCAGCCCGGGGTTCCGAACTCGACGGGCAGCAGCCGGGCATCCTTGCTCAGGATTTGCCGGAGCGGGAGTCTCTGCTGCCGCCACCATGTCACATCGGTCGCGTCGCCAAACGTGCAGACCATTAGAATGCCGGTCCCCTTCTCCGGATCGGCGAGCTCGCTGGAGAAAATCGGGACGGGCACCCGAAACAGGGGGGTTATCGCACGCTTCCCAAAAAGACCGGCATAGCGTGCATCGCTGGGATGCGCGGTGACGCCCACGCACGCCGCAAGAAGCTCGGGGCGCGTGGTCGCGACCACGAGCACTTCGCCGGAGCCTTCCACGCCGAACGCGATGTCGTGGTAGTGCCCCTTCTGGGGGCGTTCCTCGATTTCGGCTTGCGCTACAGCCGTGAGGAAGTCCACGTCCCAGAAGGTGGGGGCTTGTTCGCTGTAGACGTGGCCCAGCTCGTAGCATTCAAGAAACGAGCGCTGTGCGGCCACGCGGCTGCGCTCGTCGATAGTGGCGTATTCCTGCGTCCAGTCGACCGAAAGGCCTACACGGCGCCAGAGCGTCTTGAATGCGTCCTCATCAACGCGTGTCAGCTGCTCGCACAACTCGATGAAGTTGGGGCGAGACACCCCCCGCGGCCGTTCGCGCTTGGCTACCTTGGGTTGCACCTGCGCGATCTCGAGTCCCGGAACGTAGCTCTGGTCGACGTCGACGCGCACATGGAAATAGTTCTGGACCCGCCGCTCCGTGGGCAGCCCGTTATCGTCCCACCCCATGGGGTAGAAGATGTTCTTACCCCTCATCCTTTGGTAGCGGACCAGGATGTCGGTGTGCGCATAGCTGAAGACGTGGCCGACGTGCAGCGATCCGGAAACGGTTGGTGGCGGCGTATCCACCACGAACGTCTTGTCGCGACCCCGCGATGGTTCGTAGCGAAAGATGCCGCTTTTCTCCCAGCGGCCGCTCCATTTCAGCTCGGCAGCTGCTGCATCGAAATGGCTGGGAAGGGACTGTGCGGATGTCTTGGTCATGAAGGATCGCCGGATTGCTCGAAGCATCGATCCGACCCGCGTTGGTCGGGGGCGCCGCACGGGTCGGGGGCGTGGATGCTTGCTTGGCGTCGTCTCCGATCGGCAGCTGGCCTGGTGTCCTGGAACAGAAATTCCTCACATGATTCGGCGGTCCTTGACGCCGATTGAACCAGCGACCGCCTTGCGACTATCTTCTTGAAACAGCTCTGCACTGCATCGAGATTGAACCGAAGCCGGCGTCGATTCGCCGGCTCCTTCGACGTCAATTGCTCGCCGAGTTATGCAAGTAATCACGGTTCCAGGACACTCGAACGATCAGCGGATGGCCTCGAACGACCACCAGATACCCACGAGCACGGAGGCGCATCCCGCACCCATCAGCAGCCAGGCGCGGTAGCGGGCAACGGTCGCAACGCGCCGCACGGGCACTCCCAGCATGCCGGCAACGGCAGCCATGGCGGCTGCGGACCCTACTCCGAAGACGCCGAGAAACAACAGCCCTGACCAGACGCCGCCCATGGCGGTCGAGGCGAGCACGACGACCGCTCCCGTGCCGGCGGCGCCGTGTGCGAGTCCCACCAGGAACGGTCGCCAACGAGACCCGGAGCCAAGCTCGGCGCTGGTTGGCACATCTTGCGAAAGCCAGCCCGCCTTGATCGCGCGCACGCCCAGCCCGATGAGCATCGCCCCGACGAACAGCTCCAGCGCGGTGTCCAGCCAGCTGGGGATGCTACCGCGCAGTCCAAGCACAACCGCTCCCAGCGCGAGGATCGCGACGGCATGACCCGCGCCCCACAGCGCCCCGATCGTAGCCGCCCGCCGCGGAGTTGCGTTCGTTGGTACGAAGGTGCCCACGGCAGCCAGGTGATCAGGCTCGAGGGCGTGTCTCACGCCGAGTACGAGGCCCATGAGGCCGCCTGCAAGGATCGGGCTCACGGCACCGCCGATCGAAATCGAAACGGCGATGCCCTTTCCGACCCGACGTCAAACAGGCGAAAGCCGCCGCTGCGGTCAAAGGAGAGGGTCACCGGACCGACGAGCTGCTCGGGCGCCAACGATCCGAATTGCCGGCTGTCACGTGCATGGACGGGGCTGTCGCTCATAACCGCGAAGCCTCGCGCGCCCACGGAAGCCACGCGTTTCACAAGCGCGACGCCGTCCTTCTCGGGTTCTGTAACGACCACGATCGCGTTTGGGATGGCGGGGAGCAGTCCGCGGGTGTCGACCAACACGCAAGCCCCGGGCTCGAGCGTGGGCCACATGCTGTCTCCGTGCACGCGAAACCATCGCCGCTGACCTTTGCACCAAGCTACCAGCTCGGCGACCGTGCCCAGGATCGTGGTGGCTATCATAGCTGGATACGGGACACTAGCCGGCGAGAACCCAATCCACCGTGCGGTTCTTGGATTCCCAGAAAATCTTGTGGATCTGCTGGATGGCTTCGAGCAGCTCGTCAGCGTGCACAGGGCTCACCTCCACCTTGCAGGCCGAGCACAGCTTGGCCGCTCTCCAGAACGTGTCGTGCAGGTCTGGATAGGCGCTGAGGTGCGGGGGCTTGAAGTAGTCGGTCCACAAGATGAGCAGCTCCCGTTTCGTGAGCTCGGCTTGCTCTTCCTTGATGGCAACGTAGCGAGCCAGCGTGTTGTGATAGCGCACCAGGGCGTCCCCGTCGGAAGGATCGGGCGGCGTCAATGCCAGGATCTTGTTCGTCATCGACCGGACGGCCTCCGCGGCGATTCGAGCGGCAGCCGGATCGTAGATGCCGCAGGGGCCGTCGCAGTGTGCGTGCGCGGGTTGCGCCGGAAGCCGGCGCTGGATTTGAGCTAGTAGTCGTCCAAACACTGTTCCTCCTAGGCGCTTTTTTCGCCTTGGTGAGCGAACGTACCGCAGACGCCCTGCGCCTGTGGCGCTACGGGAGACACTCTGCAGCCGGTTGCTCATGGTCTTGAAGGCCAGGACCGCGCTGCAGCGGAGCGCGCGGCCTCTCACCGCGTTTGGGACGTGTGTAGCCCAGACAACCCGCGCTTGCACCATCATTCTAGCCGAGAACTGAGCGTTTGAGCAGATCAATGAGCGTTTGAGCGGCCGCGACTCCGGACCGAGCATGACGCCGCGCTGCGGAGTTGGATGGCTCAGACCCCGGTGAACGGTTACCCCCTGCGCGTTGACCGGAAAGGACGTCTGCCGCTAGGCTCGGTGTCTTGGTTGCTCGTTCGGCCGCCACGAACGGCTCAGTAGCATGCGTACCGTTGTCGGGATCGATTTAGGCACCCAGAGTCTCAAGGTCGTCTTTTACGATCCTGACACTCGCCGGATCGCTTCAAGCGTGAGCGCGCCGATCGAGCTGCACCGGGACCAGGGAGGTGTTGCCGAACAGCAGGCGGATTGGTGGACCAGAGCACTCGCGGACGCGATGGCAGCGGCCGATCCCGGTATCCGGAAGAGCGTCGTCGCGATGGGCGTATCCGGGCAGCAGCACGGTTTTGTGGCGGTGGACCGTTCGGGCGAGGTCCTGGCGCCGGTCAAGCTTTGGTGTGACACGTCGACGGAAGCCGAGTGTACGGAAATCACGGCCGCCTTCGGGGGCCGCGAAGCGTGTCTCGACAAGCTGGGCAACCTGGTTCTTCCGGGCTACACGGCTTCCAAGATCCTCCGGCTCAAGAAGAAGCAGCCCGAGCTGTACGAGCGGCTGGACAGCATCTTGCTGCCGCACGACTACCTGAACTTCTACCTTACGGGCGAGCGCTGCGCAGAGAGCGGAGATGCTTCGGGCACAGGTTTTCTGGACATCCGCAAGCGAACCTGGTCGCCGGACATGCTCAGGGCGATCGACCCCGGTCGAGACCTGCTCGAGTGTCTGCCTCCTCTCAGAATAGAGAATGAAGCGATCGGCACGCTGCGCCCCGAGATCGCTGTACGATTGGGCCTGCCGCCAGGTGTGCCCGTTTCGATAGGTGGCGGCGACAACATGATGGGTGCTATCGGCACGGGCAACGTGCATGCGGGGCAGGTCACCATGAGCCTGGGGACTTCGGGAACGGTCTATGCCTACTCCGATCACCCCGTCATCGATCGCAAGGGAAGCATCGCCGCATTCTGTTCGTCGACCGGCGGCTGGCTTCCCTTGCTCTGCACGATGAACTGCACGGTGGCAACGGAGCTCATGCGCGCTCTCCTCGGCGCGGCGATGGGATCCTTTGAGGCACAGATTCAGTCTGCGCCGGCGGGCGCTGAGGGTGTCATCACCGTGCCCTTTTTTGGTGGAGAACGCACTCCGAATCTACCAAACGCCCGAGGCTGCATCGTGGGCCTGCAGGCGTGCAACGCCCGGCCGGAGAATCTGCTGCGTTCAGCAGTGGAGGGCGCCACCTTTGCCTTGCGATTCGGTCTCGAGCGACTCAGGGAATTGGGGGTTGGTGCGTCCGAGATAGTCTTGACCGGAGGTGGCGCCAAGAGCGGACAGTGGCGTCAGGTCGTTGCCGACGTATGCGACGTACCTGTGACGGTCTTCCAACAGGACGAGGGCGCCGCATTTGGCGCGGCCATGCAAGCGTTGGAGCTCGCCGAGGGCCGCGCCAGTCTGTCCAGGTTGCTGCCGGACCACCTCACGCGCGACCAGGATCGCTGCTGCGATCCGGTGCCGGATCGGGTGCGACTCTACAACGAGATCTTTGGCGAATACCAGCGGGCAGTCGCCGCTGCGACGAATCTGTACGGGTGAGCCGGAGAGCCTCCCAAGGTAAGCATAAGCACTCGGGGCCGAGGCAAATGCGATGAGAACAGTCTTTGTTGGAAACCGGGAGTACTTTCCGGGCATTGGTCGGATTTCGTATGAGGGTCCGGGATCGGATAATCCGCTGGCGTACAAGTCGTACGATGCGAAGCGCGAGGTGCGCGGAAAGAGCATGGAAGAGCATTTGCGCTTTTCCGTTTGTTATTGGCACACGTTGTGCGGTACGGGGAGCGACCCCTTCGGGCGCCCGACGCGCGAGCAGGCGTGGGCGATGCACGCGGATCTTCAAGAGCGCGCGAGAGAGAGGCTCGATGCGGCATTCGAGTTCTGCACGAAGCTCGGGGTGCCTTACTACTGTTTCCACGACTTCGATCTGGCGCCTGAAGGCGCAAGCGTGGCTGAATCGGAGAGCAACTTGGCGGCGATGGTCGAGCTGGCGCGGGAACGGCAGCGCGACACTGGGTTGAAGCTTCTGTGGGGGACCGCGAACCTGTTCGCGCACCCGCGCTACATGAACGGTGCTGCGACGAATCCGGATTTTGCGGTAGTGGCGCGGGCAGGGGCTCAGGTCAAGGCGGCGCTCGACGCCACCGTGGCCCTGGGCAGCGAGAACTACGTGTTCTGGGGTGGCCGGGAAGGCTACGCGTGCCTGCACAACACCGACACCAAACGAGAGCTGGAGCATCTGGCTGTCTTTTTGGAGAAGGCACGTGACTACGGGCGCTCGATCGGCTTTGGCGGCACCTTCCTGGTGGAGCCGAAGCCCATGGAGCCGATGAAGCATCAGTACGACTTCGACGCGCAAACGGTTATTGGATTCTTGCGGCACGCGAAGCTGGCAGGCGACTTCAAGCTGAACGTGGAGGCAAACCACGCCACGCTCGCCGGGCATTCGTTTGCTCACGAGCTCCGCATGGCGGCTGACGCGGGGCTGCTGGGATCGATAGATGCAAATCGAGGCGACCCGCACAACGGGTGGGACACGGACCAGTTTCCTCTGGACCTCTACGATTGCGTTCACGCCATGACGGTCGTGCTGGAAGCGGGCGGTCTCGGCTCGGGAGGATTGAACTTCGATGCGAAGCTGCGCCGGGAGTCGACCGATTCCGAAGACCTGTTTGTGGCCCACATCGGGGCAATGGATGCGTTCGCTCGTGGCCTGTTGATCGCGGATCGGCTGCTCGGCGACTCCCGCGTCAAGGAGCTTCGTGACGGGCGCTATCGCAGCTTCGACGCGGCAGAGGGGCGGCGTTTCGAGCGAGGGGAGCTCGACCTCGAGACGTTGCGGAACATCGCAGCCGAAGGCGCAGAGCCTGAACGGCACAGCGGCAAGCAGGAGTTGCTGGAAAACGTGATCAACGATTACCTGGTCACGACAAGGTAAGGGCCCGTGGAAGCGGGCCCGATGGGTGGCTGGAACGCCTCACACGGCGTTCGCGAGGCTGTCCACTTGGTCGGCACAGCTGCCGGTCCTCGAGGCGCGGGTGAGCGGCTTGCGGCCTCGTGGCGGCCGGGGGCCGGCCGCTGGGGCTGAAGCACGCGGCTGACTTAGCATCACAGGAGAGCGTCCCAGCTCCCGCTCCCGCTGCAGCTTCTCTGCTGCGTACTGGGACACGATCCAGCGTACCTCCCGCCGCGACGCCGGGCCACCGATTTCGGCGCAAGCCTGATGCAGTGCCGCCCGGAACTCACGGGCAGTCCGAAAGCGAGCTGACGCACAGGGGGCGAGGGCTCTGGCGACGACGCGGTCGAACGCGGACAGATCCGCGCGAATCCGCGATGGCTTGGTTACCCGTGCCTCGCGCACGCGATCGATGGTCAGCTTGGGTGTAGGGGCCGCGAACAAACGAGCAGTAGTGAGACTTTCCCACAGGACCACGCCCATCGAAAACAGATCGGAGCGCTGATCCAGGGTCTCCTGGCCAACATGCTCCGGAGACATATAGGCGAGCTTGCCCGCGAAGAGCTCGGCACGCTCCCTGTTGATGCGCTGCGCCGGCTGCGTCAGGCCAAAGTCGGTCAAGCGCGTTATGCCGTCGACGCCGACCAGGATGTTCTGAGGCGACACGTCTCGGTGGATCAGCTCCAGCGGCCGGCCCTGGCTGTCCTTGAGATCATGAATCGCCTCCAGTCCGGCGAGGGTGTCGATCACGATGCGAACGGCCACACGCGCGGGCATACGTTCTCCGTTGCGGTACGCCTGACGCAGTAGATTTCGTAGATGATCCCCTGCAATGTACTCCATCACCAGGTAGTAGCTCGAGTCACCACGTTGACTCGCCTCGATGGCGGAAACCGCATTGTAGTGGCGGACCTGCCCGGCGATCCAGGCCTCGTCGAGGAACCACTTGACGGCGACCGGGTTCGCGGCCATTTCCGGATGCAGCATTTTGAGCGCGAACAGGCGACGGAACCCTTCGATTCCGCCTCCTTGCGCCAAACAAACGGAAGCCATGCCTCCCGCGGCGAGTTCTCCCAGAATCGTGTAGCGACCGAGCCGCGTTCCGGTCCAGTCGGCGCCGGAAGCGGTGTTGGCGCCCCGGGCCGTACGGTTTGCCTGGGGTCTGCTTCCGGACAGAGGCTTGGTTTGGTCAAGGGATCGGATGGCGGGCTCTGCAGGCATTGGTGCACCATGTGGGA
Organism: Pseudomonadota bacterium; assembly: GCA_022361155.1. Taxonomy (NCBI): domain Bacteria; kingdom Pseudomonadati; phylum Pseudomonadota; species Pseudomonadota bacterium. The sequence goes on along the minus strand of JAKSBK010000030.1, from coordinate 11,664 downwards.
TGAGTACTGCCTTCCATACACGGCAGGCGTCTGGGTGTCATATTTTCTGCAAGGCCGATCGCTTCCTCGCTTGAGCGAGCGCGCGGTCGCAGCGGACGGCCGCCCGCCGGCGCCCTCGAGCTAGTGTCGACCTTGCTTCCTGCGCCTCAACTACGGATCAGTTTGGGGGGCGCCCTGGGCCGGTCGCGCGGGGGCTGGACGCGGCTGCCATTCCTATGCAGTATCGCGGCGTGTCGCCCCGAGCGTCCGAGCGAGGAACTGGTGCAAGGCCAGCTCACCGCGCCCGCGCAAGGCGTTGCCGGCTTTCGGCCGCGTTCATCCTGGCATTCGTGGCCAATCAGGGTTGTGGCGGCGCGGCCACTCCTGCGAGCGGGCACAAGGCTCGAGGTAACGGCGATCAGGCGCCGGGCAAGGGCCCCCCGGGACTGGCCACGCCTTGTCCCGGCCCTTTCGCAGATTTCGTGTCGGAGCAGAGCCCGGGCCGATACCGGATCGCCCGGTGCACGCTTGCTCATCTGCAGACGGGGCCGCCCTGTCTTCGTTCCCTGCGTCTGGTGCCGTTTCGTCAGGACGGAATGAGCGAAGGCTTCTTGCTGGTGGGGGTCGACGACGACAGCTGTGCCTTGCCACTAGGCTTTCGCGACGGCGACGTTGTTCAGGAGCTCAACGACTATCCGCTGTTTGACGCACGTTCGTTGCGCACTGCAGCGGCCGCCGCGCTGAGATCACGAGAGATCACCGTTGTGATCGCTCGGGAAGGCAAGGCTTACAGTCTGCGTTACGTCGTGGCCCCGCATGAGACGGCATCTTCGAAGAGCTCGCCGGCACGATGAAGCTCAATGAGCGTTTTGCTGAGTCTGGCGTGAAGCTTGCGGTTCCGGCTGCGCCACAGGAGTCTTGATCGTTTGGTCCAGTCCCGCCCCCGACTGCGCGCTCTCCTTCATGGAGGCGCAAACAGCCACACGCCGTAGGCGCCGTAGGCGAGCAGCAGCAACAGGCCCCCGAGGCGCGAGATGCGCTTGACACTACCGGAATAGGCCAGCGTGACAGCAAGCAGCGTGAGCGCCACCATGGCGGCGAAGTCTCGTTCGATCACGGCCGAATCGATCGCCTGAGGCATGATGACACCGGGCAAGCCAAGCACTCCGAGAAGGTTGAACAGGTTCGAGCCCACGATGTTGCCCACAGCCATTTCCGGTTGACCTCGGAGGGCGCAGGCCACGCTGGCGGCAAGCTCAGGTAGGCTGGTGCCAACGGCGATCACCGTGAGTCCGATCACGAGCTCCGGGATGCCCATGAATCGAGCCAAGCTCGCGGCCGCCCATACCAGGGCTCTTGAGCTGAGCAACAGGACCACCAGGCCGACCACAAGCTGTAGGGCGGCGCTCGCCGTGCCGTTGGCTGCTGGATTGGCCGCGAGCTCGGCAGCGTGATTGGCAGGTCTTGCCCGCAGGGCGTTGCGGACCGTGAGCACGGCGAAGCCAACCAGTCCGCTGAGCAACAGGATGCCGTCCAGCCGGCCGAGCCGCGAGTCCTGCAGCAGAAAGAAGGTCACCACCATCGCCAGCGCGAGCAATGGCAGCTCCTGTCGGAGCAGCCGCTCCGGCAGGCCGACCGGTCGCACGGCTGCCGTGAGCCCGAGCACCAGACCCATGTTGGCGATGTTCGATCCGAGCGCGTTGCCGATTCCAATATCGGGACTACCGCTGAACGCGGCTACGCTCGAAACGAGCAATTCGGGGGCCGACGTGGCGAAGGCCACCACGGTGAGGCCAACTACGATCGGGGGCACGCCGAGCGATCGCGCCCCGGCGTCGGCTCCGTCCACGAAGCGATTCGCGCCCCACACGAGCGCGACGATGCCGACCACCAGGGCGGCGATTAGGAGCGGAAGCGACGAAGAGGCAGCTTGCATACGGCCGGGAGGATAGGCAACTTTGCTTGCCACAGCCACGACTTCGCGCTGCGCATAATTGAAGGGCCAACGGGTACACGCTATACCACGCGACGATGGCGTTGGACTCGCCGGTACCGAACGCAGCCAGCATTGGCCCTGCTGCAGCCCGCGCTGCTCCGGAGCGCAGTCCTCGAGCTCGACGAGCGGTTTTTCGGGGCCTAGCAGCGCTGCTATCCATCGTGATGTGCTTCCTGAGCGCCGAGCTGGGATTGGTCGTGGCGGCACCGTACCTGCCCCGCGGATTGGCCAACCACGTCTTTTCCCCGATGTTCAATCGTGCTCACGAGGTTTGGTTTTACGATGCAGGACGCAGTCTCGGTCTGATGCTTCCGAATCTGTCAATACAGGACTTCACCAACGGCTATTGGTTTCGCCATTTCACGGACGAGCACGGCTTTCGCAATCCGCCCGACACCCCCAAGAAGACCCTGCTTCTGGGCGACTCGATGATCTACGGCTTTGGCGCGGACGTGCAAGACACGGCGGCGCACCTGCTGCGGACACAGTACGGACGTGCTGTGTACAACATGGCCCGACCTGCGGACTGCCTGTACCAGAACTACGTGCTTTTGAGGGCACACCTGCCCGAGTTCCAAGGCGTGGAACGCGTGATCGTGTTCGTTTTCATCAACGACCCTTTCGACATCTTGGCGGTGCGTCCTGGATCGTTGGTATACGCAATGCCGGAGCTCACGGATCCCAACTACGCTGCGCTCACGCACTATGCGCACCACCCTCCGCCCCGTCCCCCTCCCAGCTTGCTGCATCGGCTGTCCAACTTGCACACGGTGCGCCTGTACACAGGCTTGCGTGATCTGCCCAGCCTCGAGTTGCCGGGCGTCATGTTCTCTATCGAGGATGACGCGGCCGAGCGAGGCCTGATCGTGGCACCGTACCTGCAGGCGTTGCAGCAACAGGGGACGTTTGCCGCAGCCTCGCAGTACTACCGCCGGGTGATCGCCGACCTGCATCGCCGGCTGCAGGCTCGTGGAATCAAACTGCAGCTCGTGCATCTGGAGACGCTCGGAGCGCTCCCTGAAGGGGTAGTGGAGTTCGCACGTCTGGGAGCTTTGGTGTCGCAGGTGTGCAGACAAAACGAGCTCCAGTGCTTCACGACAAAGGAGCTTTTTGCGGGTTGCAGCGATTGCTACCTGCCAGGCGACGGGCACTTCACGCTTTCCGGACACCGGCGCCTGGCCGGGTTCGTCGATGGCATCATCGGCGGCCAGCAAGAGCCCAACTTGCCGCCGCGCGTGATCCCGCCTTTTGCGCCAACCGGCGAGCCTCCGCTGGTTGTGCCGTAGAAGCGTGCGGGCCGCAGCCTGCCCGTCGTCGCTGCGGGATGCGTTGGGGACGAGTTGCGCAACTCCGCATCGCGTGCAATGGCAAGGCGCTCGCTTGCCGGAGGGGCAGCAGAGGCAACGATCGATGTGGAGCGACTCGAAGGCCTGATGAGCAAAGCGCACAGGAGACTCGGATGGGCTGCGACCGTGCTCGGCGATCGTTCCACAACATGGCCTGCCGCGACCTACCTGGGATGGCTCGCTGCCATGACCCTGATCGTCTCCCTGGTGTCCGTGGTGGCCTTGGCCCGCACGCCGGCGACGCAGCCCGCACGCCTCGCACCGATGTTCCGGGCGGCCGGCTTCTGGGCAAAGGGAGCAACCGAGGCGGTTTATCGGCATCAAACATCCCCCACGACCGCCCGCCTGTCTCAGGTTCAAGCACCCCAGAACCCGTTTTTTTTCTTGCCCTGGGGAGCAGTGCAAAACAGCAGCCCGCGCTACACGGGCAACCCGCTTTACCTGGCGCTGTGGACACCTTGCGTGCGCCATCTCAGTGCTCATGGTTTTTTCTGGTTGCTCGGCTTGCTTTCGCTGGCTTCGGCGCTCGTCGTCGGATACGAAGCGCTGCGCATCGCCGGAGTCGAGAGCGCATCGCTTCGCTGGCTCGGAGCTGGTTGCGCGTCCATGACCGTGCCTGTCAGTGTTGGCTTCATCGGCGGCCACCCGCACGCGCAAGCGGCTGCCGCGTGCTTGCTCGGCCTCAAGTGCCTTGCCCACGATCCGACGCGGGACGCTGAACGCTGGCTGCGAAGCGCGCTTGGGACGCTGCTGCTATGGCTAGCTTGCGTTATTCACCCCCCCTGCGGCTGGATGCTCCTCGTGCTCGCGCTGGTGCGGCAGTGGAGGCGCCTCGTCATCGCGGGCTGTGGCTGCCTTGTGCTGTGGTTCGCGCTGCCTCGACTGCTGCCGTCCGCGCTTGTCGAAGGGCACGCCGCTGTGAAGGTGGCGCAGACCATCCTTCCCTTCTCCACGAACCTCTCGCTCAGGGCCTTGCTGCAACGCCTGAAGTACGATGGCCTGATGCCGTCGGCCGGAGGAACGACAGGCATCGATCCCGAACTATGGAAGTTGGAGATCGGCCTCCTGATCGGCTTCGCTTTGTTTTTCGTGGTGCTGTGTGTACGACGCCCGCGTTTCGAGGTGCTGGGCGTTTCGGTGCTCGGACTGGTCGTCCTGCAGCAGCCACATGTAGAGCCGCAGCACCTCGTGTTCGTCTTGCCGAGCGCCCTGGTTGCCACCGTCAGCGAGTCGGCAAGATTGCCGCTGCGTACCCTGGGCGTTCTCGAGCTGCTTTGGCTCTACCGGCTGCTTCATGAGATTCCCGCGCGTCTGCTGAGCCCGAGTGCTGTCTGGGCCGCGGCCATCAGCGCACCCATGGGGTTGGCCGCTGGTTTGGCATGCGCGTTGGTCTTCACCTCTCCGGACTCGCACCAGCGCCAAGGTGCGAAGCGTCACGCTGCTGGTAGGAAGCCTGGCGAGCCGCTCGACGCAGCCTCGAGCTGCACGCTGGGTCCGGGCGTGCCCGCGCAGTGAGACACGAAGGCATGACGCTGCGCGGGCACACGCGATGGATCGCTGCAGTATCGAGGCGTCCGGCCTGCCAGTACCTCCTGTGGCTGAGCGTCCTTACCCCTGTGGCCCTTGTGCTGTGCATGTTCTCGCTGCAGATCGTTCACGTCAACTTCATGCTCGATGGAATGCCCACGTATATTGCGGGCAAGGTGTGGCAACGGGGCTTCCCGGAAGCGGTGTACTGCGCTCCTCCAGCCATACCGCCCCATCCGGAATGGCTGGCCGAGCTGGCGCGTCATCGTCTGCCCTTGCTGAAGGCAACCTATACCTACAGTCCAACCTACCTGGCCTTGTGGTCGCCGCTGATTCGGTTGGTCGAGCTTCGGACCTTCTTCTGGATCTTCGGCGCGCTTGGTACGGCCGCCGCCTTGGTGATCGGCTACGAGTCCATGCGGATCGCAGGAGTGCGCGGCGTGGCTACGCGCTGGCTCGGGGGATTGATAGTCGCGACGAGCGTGCCGGCCGCCATGGCCTATGTCTTCGGACAGAACATCACGCACACCGGTGCGCTCGCGCTCTGGGCCTTTCGTTGTCTGGCCAACGGGCAGGCCCACGGTGCTCGTTTCCCGAACACGACAAGCGTAGTTGGGCTGGTGCTGCTCCAGTGCGTGTTCGCCTTCAAGCCTTGGGCCATGGTGTTGCTGGGTGTCTTCGTGGCGGCCAGGCAGACGAAGCATCTGATCGTGAGCTCGCTGTGTTTCCTGGCCGTCCACGTGCTCATTCCTGCCCTCGCCACGCCCGAGCTGCTCAGCGGTCACCTTGCAGTGCTCCGCGTCTACTCGCAAGTCGCGCTGGTAGCGTTCAACAACCACTCTCTGCGAGCGCTGTTACACCGACTCGCCGATCCAGATTGGCCTGGGCGCGCTGCCTATTGGGACCCCGTACCTCAGCTGGATCCGTCGTTGGGACGCATCGAGCTAGCCGCGGTGATCGCGATAGCCGCGCTTTTCGTGGCGATCGCAGCCCTGCGCAAACCGCGCTTCGAGATTGTCGGCGGCGCAGCCATGGCGCTGCTTCTGCTCCCGCTGGGCATCGTCTGGACCTACTACCTGATCTTGCAGGCTCCAGTTCTTACCGTAGCGCTGCTGCATGCCGGAAGCCCCCTTGCTCTGCGTGTCGCCGCGGGTGCGGTAGCCCTTTGGTCGGTGCGAGGGTTGTGGATCCATGTGCCGCTGCTGTACATCCAGGAACATGCTGTCCTGTCTGCGCTCGTGATCGGTGCGCCGCTCTTGCTTGGCGGGGTGGTTGCCGTGAGCCTTGTGTGGCAACGACCGCCGGCTGCGAAGCCGGCTCCGAGCCCGAGCTCGCCAAATGAAGCAGGCGCCCCCGCCAGCTCGCCCACCATCGCACGACCGCAATCCCGTCCTCGGACCCAACACGGACGTCGGGACCCGAACCCGGACCCGGCCCGGGGAGCCCGATGTCCGGGAAGCGACATCCGCCACCGCCCTCGCAATCGGCCCTCGCAATCATGCAGCTAGCGAGCCTCTGCGGGTGCTGCGGGCGGCGAGGCGGGCTGCGGCCGCTTGCGTTTCAGGAACGCATCCAATCACCGAGCCAGGCGTCGATTACCCTTGGGAGTGTAATGGCCGTCACCAGCCAGGTAGCAGTCTTGGCAGTTGCTGAACTCCGACAAGGTGGAATCGCAAACGAGCCCGTTCTCTTCGCAGATTTGCGCCACCATGGCTCCCACCATGTCGTGTACGCGGTCCAGGCCTGGAGCTGCGTCACGTGTGTCAAGCCAGACCATGCGCAGCTCGACGCCTCTATCACCCAAGAAACGCGCCAGATGCGTCACCACCGCCCGGAAGTAGCCTGTGACGGGACCGAAGATTCCCGGCTGCTCCACCGCGAAGACCCAGTATGGCGTGATGCGTCGACTTTGATCTTCGGCCTGCGGAAAGAGCTCCGCCGTGGGCACACCCCACCCCTGCTGCCAACCAACATACAGGCGGCGTGTGAACGAGAGCATGCTCCATTGGTAGAACTGTCTTGGGGGGTCCTTTCCGCGCGCCTGCATGCGCTCGAAAGGACCCTTGTAATCGTAGTGGGTGAGCTCTGGCCTCGTGAGCAGGGCAGGGCCGGGACGATAGACATACACGTCCTGCGGGTCGTTGACCAACACGAATAGAACCGCTTGCTTGGGCTTCCAGCGCTCGGCAAACATGCGCAGCAGCATGTAGTGCTGGTACAGACAATCTGCGGTCCTGGACATGTTGTATACCGGGTGCCCGTACTCGGTTCGCAGGATTTCCGCGGCGGTGTGCTCGAGGTCGACGCCGTGCCCGTAGATCATCGAATCGCCCAGCAGCAGGATTTCCTTGGCTACACCAGGGCGGTTGCGGAATCCCCACTCGTCGGTTTGATGGCGCCAGAAGTAGCCGCTACAGAAGGTGGTGGTCTCGTGGTTTGGGCGCATGAAGCTCAGGCCGGGGGTCTCGTCGTAAAAGAAGATTCCTCCCGGTGCCCAGTCGTTGTAACGGCCGAGCAAGGTGTTGGCGATGTTCATCGGGAGCCACGTCGCAACCGCCCGCAGGGAGATCTCCAGCGCGACCAGAGCCGCGAACGCCGAGAGCAGGCCCGCCAACAACACCATGAGAATGCGACGGGCTGTGCGGGGACGGGATTTGCGCCTGGGCTTCAGCAGCGGCTGCATGCGGGCGCCGAATCTAGCAAACGTGCGGTCTTCAACAAGCAAGCTCGCCACGCACGCGAAGCCGCTGCGCTCGCCCCAGGCTCGAGTGCGGCACTTTCGACGGCTGCAATCTCCGGGAACCCGCCATTTCGGTGTTGCTCCTGCTCCCGACCCTCCCAACGGCACCACCGTTGGCCGCTGTGGCCCCCTGTGCTGCCAGTTTTGCGGGGAATTCGCTTCACCAAGAGTGCCGAGCTCGAGCCTGGAGTCGGCCGCGCGGCACCAGCGTAGCGGCATGCCGGCCATGGGTCTCGACTCCGAGCGTGTTCTGCGGTAGTAGGTTCCGCAGTTGTCGGGAGCGCAGGAGGCGGTTGGAGAATGATTGATTACTCAGGCAAAGTAGTGATTGTGACGGGCGGCAGCCGTGGGATCGGCAAGGGCTGTGTGAGGGTCTTTGCCCAGGCGGGGGCCAAGGTGGTTTTCTGCTCCCGCTCCACGCAAGAGGGCGAGCGGGTCGCGCAAGAAGTTACCGATGCAGGTCCGGGCCAGGCCATCTTCTGGCGCTGCGACATGAGCAACGAGCAGGAGATTCGTGCCTTGATACGGCGCACGGTGGAGGTCTGCGGAGGTCTGGACTGCCTGATCAACAACGCGGGCTGGCATCCGCCGCACAAGCCCATCGACGAATTCTCGGTCACGGACTTTCAGGATCTACTGAACCTGAATATCGTAAGCATGTTCGTGGCCTGCCAGGAGGCGCTGCCCCACCTGCGCAAGAGCCGCGGCAACATCATCAATATGTCCAGCCTGGTGGGCAGCATGGGGCAGCTGCATGCCGTGACGTACGTGGCGACCAAAGGAGCCATCACGGCCTTCACCAAGGCCCTCGCCATCGACGAGGCCGCCCACCACGTACGGGTCAACTCCGTGTCCCCGGGCAATATCTACACGCCGCTGTGGCAAGAGGCCATCGATGCCGCACCCGACCCGGCCAAGTGCCGGGCCGACGGAGACGCGGCCCAGCTGCTCGGACGCATGGGTACCATCGAGGAGACCGGCAAGCTCTGCCTCTTTTTGGCGGCCGATGCCACGTTCACAACCGGCGTGGACCACATCCAGAGCGGCGGTGCCGAGCTCTCCTACGGGCGCAAGACGCGCGTCGCGTGAGGTAGGATCGGCGGGGTTGTAGGATCGGCGCGGTTTCAGAATCGACCCTGTTTCCGCCTCGGCAGGAGGCCCCTTAGGATAGGCAGCTCTGCTCGCCATGGCCACGATTCCTGCCGTGTTGACGATCGCGGGTTCCGACCCTTCGGGTGGTGCGGGTCTGCAGGCCGATCTGAAGGTGTTCCATCAGCACAGCTGCTTTGGCTGTGCCGTGCCTGCGTTGTTGACCGTGCAGAACACGCAAGCGCTGGCTCGCGTGGAGGTGCTGGCTCCCGATCTGCTTTGTCAGCAACTGGATGCGGTACTGCAGGACGTGCCCGTGGCCGCGGCAAAGACGGGCGCGTTGGGCAGCTCCGACAACGTCCGAATAGTCGCGCGACGTCTCGCACGGACGCGGATCCCGCTGGTGGTGGATCCGGTCCTGACGAGCACGCTGGGCGTGCCGTTGTCGGGTTCCGGCGTCCGGCGTGCCATGATCGAGGCGCTGCTTCCCTGCGCGAGCCTGGTGACACCCAACCTGAAGGAGGCCGAGTCGCTTACCGGGCTCAGCGTGCGCACCACGGCTCAGGCCCGCGATGCCGCCCGAGCGCTCGTGGACTGCGGAGCGCAAGCCGCGCTGGTGACGGGAGGCCACCTGGAGGGCGCGCCGGTCGATGTGCTGTTGGCTGGCGGCCACTTCCACGAGCTTGTGGGCCGCCGCATAGCCACTCGCCACGCGCACGGTGCGGGCTGCACGCTCTCGGCGGCGATCGCCGCCAGGCTTGCTCGCGCGGAGCCCATGGTGGAAGCAGTCCAGCGTGCGAAGGAGTGGCTTACGCGCGCCCTCGCAACTGCTCGAGGCTTCGGTGGTGGAGCGAGCGGGCTCAATCACCTCGAACCGCTCATCAAGACCAGCGAGCGATGAGAGTCCGGGCAGGGGGACCCTGACACCACGAAAGGTTCCGTAGCCGGCCGAGCTCGCACAGCTCGTCATCGTGCCGCCTGCGGCAGGCGCTTGCCCCGCAGCACGGCGGGGCTTGGGTGCAGTTTCTCGAGCAGCTTTGCGCCCGCGCAAAACACGGGTCGGCCCGGCCCGCTCCCGATGTACCGCTCGGCCTCGTGCCCTTTGCACTCGTTTCCCAGCAGCACCACCCGGCGCTCGAGCGCCTGAACGGGATCGGCTTCGCCGGCCGTCTTGGGACCGGCTTTGCGCAGGGCTACCTCGACCTGCCCGAGCGGCGGGTCCAGGCCGTACGTGCCGAGCTCCAGCGGGGCGAGCTCGACCACCCGCGCGGCTTGCAGAGCGCTGAGCGCGCGCAGCAGCTCCTCGACCGCCTCGACCGCTGCGGCGCCACCGTCCGGGCTGAGAAAGCGCCAGTGCTCTCCTGCGCGTGCGAGGCGCAGGACTCCTTGCGGACCCCGCAGGCTCAGCTCCTGCACAAGGTTGGTCGAAAACGGCGGATGCAAGCTCTTGGTATGAAAAGCGAGCGCGTCTCGCTCGAGCTCTTCGAGCAGCATCCCATCAACGACGTAGACGGGGCCACCTCGTTCGCGCTTGAGGTATACGCCCTGTCCTGCCCGCTCGTGTCCGCCCACATGAACGCGGTGCTGTCGAGCTCCCACATGAAAGGACAGATGCACCTTGGGCTTGTGCAAGCCGAAAGCAGCGAGCTCGTCCTCGTCTACGGAGTCGAGCGTCCGGCGGGCTTGAAGCCATTCCAGCTCGCTGAGCAGATCGTCTACCGCCTGTTCGTCGGCGTCCGCCCGGTAGGGCGCGCTCACCCGCCAGTCGCTCCATTCCAGGTCTTCGTCTCCTGCCTTGCGGGAGAGCGCCAGCCTGCCGGCTGCGCGCTCGAGCTCGACCTTGCTCACACGCCGGCGTATGAACTCCAAGAGCACGCGCCCCTGCCGGTCCGCTAGATCGGCCGTGGTCAGCGTGTGGCGCTCGTAGAGCAGGATGAACGCCAGCAGCCCAAGTGCGATCACCCCGAGCACCAGCGTCGTCTTGGTCATTGCCGCCGAGCCCACCAGACAGCAACACCTATCAGCAGGGCGCTCAACGGCATCAGCACCACCGCGCGCAGGAGCAGGCCGGACAGCGCCGCTTGATCGAAAGCCACGTGACCCAGCGTTGCCTTCTTGGGCGGCAGCGCGATCAGGGCGTCGCGTTCGGTGAGCCAGCCGGTGAAAGCCGCCAGCAAGTACACGTTGGACAAGACCGGAGAGTCCAGGAACGACGCATCCAGCCAATCGCTGTCACCCACCACGACCAGGCGGCCGGCCCGCGGCGCATCCCCCCTGCGGGAGTATTGCGCCGCGACCGCCAAGGGCACCGGCCCGGCCACGTCTTCGGGGTCCTGTTTGGGTTCCTGTGCGCTTCGCACTTGAGCCACGTCGCGCTCGCCGAAACTCGCACTGCTGCTGCGAAAAAGGACGCTCGCCTGGCCGCTGTCGCTCGGCCGAACGCTGCGCGCCAAGCGAAAAAAGCTGACGCCGCCGAGGGCTGCAAGCGGCCGGGTGGTTTCGTGCTCCAGGTAGTCGGTCACGCGAAACTCCACGACGCTCGGAGACGCCAGCCGCTGCGTGTCCAACTCCAGGACCAGGGTCGGATCGATGCGCACGCCAAACTCCTCGGCCAGCGCCTCGAGACCGGTTTCCAGCACCCGGTCGCGCTCGATCACCGGATCGAGCGCGAGCAGCAGTCCGTGACCCGAACGCACCGAATCCGCCAGAAGCTCTGCTTCCTGCGCATGGAACGCGCGCAGCGGTCCCAGCACGAAAATCGCATCGCATTCCTCGGACAGGGTCTTTTTGCCCAGGGTCTCGATGCGCTCGAATTCGACGTTGTCGTAGCGCAGGGCCTTCTGGACGCCGGACAGCGAGCGGCCCGCGCCGGCGTCCTCGGACCATTCGCCATGCCCAGAGGTGAGGCACACTTTGGTTTTTCGCCCGCTGGTAACCTGCAAGATGGCGCCGGTAAAGACCTGCTCCGAGCGCACATTGAGCTTGGG
>JAKSBK010000029.1 GCA_022361155.1 Pseudomonadota bacterium | reverse complement strand
CCGCGGTCGCCGCCCCGGGGTCGGCGCCGCCGGCCAGCGCGTTGGAGAGGGACTGCTGGAAGGCCTGCTGCGCCGCCTGCGCCTCGGCCGGGCTCATGTTGGAGGTGTCCGGCCCGAGGGCGCCGCCCTCGGTGTTGCCGGAGGCCAGTGCCGCCATCACCGAGCCGGCCTCGCCGGCCGCCGCCTCGGCCGTGGCAGTGGCCATGGCGCCGGCGGTGCGGCCCGCGGCCTGGGTCGCCGCACCCGGATCGGCGCCGCCCGCGAGGGCGTTGTTGAGGGCGTTCTGGAAGGCGGCGTTGGCGGCGGCGGCCTGTTCCGGCGTCATGCCCGAGGTGTCGGGACCGAGGGCGCCGCTCTCGTTGTCGCCGGAGGCGAGTGCCGACAGCACCGGGTCGGCGTTCCGTTCGCCGGCCTGGATCTCGGCCGCCGTGGCCTGCGCCACCTGGCCGGCCTGGTCGGCCTGCTGCAGGGCGTCGCCGGCGCCCTCGCCGCCCTCCAGTGCCTGCACCAGGGCGTCCTGGAAGGCGGCGCTGGCGGCGGCCGCCTGTTCCGGGTCCTGGCCCGCGCCGCCGCCGAGCTGATCCAGGGTCTCGCCGGCGGCCTCGCCGCCGGAGGCCAGGGCGGCGATCAGCGAGTCCCCGGGCGTCGCCTGGGCCAGGTCCCGCTGCACGGCCTCTTCGGACTCTTTGGCCCCCTCGGCGTCGGCCAGGGCCTCGCCGAGCTCGGCTCCGTCGGCCAGCGCCTGTTCCAGGGCCTGCTGGAAGGCTTCCTCGCTGTCCGGGTTGTCGCCGCCTTCGGGCAGCGCGTCGTCCACGTTCTCGCCCGAGGCCAGGGCGTTGAGGACCGAGGCGGCCGCTTCCCCCTGCTGCTGCTGGACGGCGACCCGGAGTGACGACTGGAAGACCTGGTCGGCGCTGGCCACGGCCTCCGCCGGCGACTGGCCCTGCGACATGCCGGTGACCAGGGCCTGGCGGAAGGCGGAGACGGCCTCCTGTATGGACTGCGGCGAAGCGCCGAGATCGGCTGCGTTGGCCAGGCTGGTCTGCAGCATGGCGTCCATGGCCTGGTCCAGGTCCTGGCCCTGGGACAGCGCCACCAGCAGGGTCGCCAGGGCGTCGGGATCGAGAGCGGTCGCGAGACCCGGCGGCAGCGCCTGGCCGGCGCCTCCCGCCCCGGCGGCCGGCGTCCCGGTAGCTTGGCCGGTGGTCTCGTCGGTGGCTTGGGCCAGCCCGGTGCCGGCGTCGGGCGGCCCCTCTGTCCCGGTGTCCGCGGCCTGGGCCAGCAGGACTTCGTCCTCCTCGGCCGCCTCGTCCTCATCCTCATCGTCGAGTAGGTCGGCGGCGTCGACGTCGATCTCGGTGTCGATCAGTCGGATGCCGGCGTCGATGGCCCAGGAGGTGCCGTCGTCGCCGGCCACGTCATCCGCCGCGCCCGCCGCATCCTCCAGGCGCTCGTCGAAACCCTCGTCGGGGGTCAGGTCGGTGGGGTCGTTCGCCATGTTCTCCTAGGCCTTCGGGCGCATTTCCAGGACCGTGCCGAATCTACCACATGGGGCGGCTCCCACTGTGATGGTCGTCACAGGCATTGTGAATTCTAAAATACTGATAAATCGTATCTTTATCACGCATTCCTTGCCCCAGTGCCGAACCCGTCCGACCGGCGGCGCACGCTGCCCGCCGAACGTATATCTCGAAGCCCGAGAGTACCGTGTCCGGTGAGCCGGAAAAACGAACGATTGGTATCAAATTGTGAGCCGGCGGTGACAGTCGGTGACATGGCGACGCCGTCCCGCCGCCCTCATGCACGGTTGCGGATTCCGCCTCGGAGAGTCGGTGATCCGACCCGCAACCACCAGCATTATATTAACTGTTATTAAGATAATAACTTAAATTAACTTAATTAATT
>JAKSBK010000028.1 GCA_022361155.1 Pseudomonadota bacterium | reverse complement strand
AGCCCTTGCGTCGATGCTCGGGAAGTACCTGCGCGAGCTGGCCATGGAGAGGCAGAACAGGTTCTACGCTCGGCATGGGCGGCACCTTGCGGCAGTGAGCGGCTATCACGATCCGCGCACCCGCCGTTTCATCGAGCAAAGCCATGAGCTGCGCCGCCGTCTTGGAATCGAGCCGCGCTGTTTCGAACGCTAGGTCGTTCCCGTCCCGAAACTCACTCCCGTCGCCTGGCTTGCGGCGCGGGGCCCTCGGACCGGCCACGACCACGACCACGACCACGACCACGACCACGATGTCGTCGCAACCCGCTGCCGAATCGTCCAGCCTGCAATACGCCCTCACCAAACTTTTCTCAAGACATCTGATCGATCATCAGAGCGCTGCGTTTCCTCAGGGTCAGGCATCCATTTCGAACGGGAACGGGCGTTTCGGGATGACCGGTTAGAACCCTGAGGAGGCGTGGGTTGTCTCCGCGGGTCGCGAGTCGGCGCCCTGCAGCAGCGCGTGCACGAGTGCTTGGTCGGTTGCAGGCAGCGGTGAGGGCATTTCTCCGGCTTGCTGGTTTAGCCACGGCCAGCGGGGCGGTCCCGGCAGGCAGCCCCATGCGCGCTCGCGTGAGGAGCACCAGAGGCGAATGTGGAAGTGATCGCCGTGCGGAGCTCCGCTGCTTGGCTGATGCAGAACGTAGCTGGCGCGCACCAGGACGTCGGGATCCTGCTCGTGTTGCGCGGCGTGACTCAGCAGCATGGCTTTGACTCCGTTGGAGCACAGGATCCATTGCACTTGCACTTCGGGATCGGTGAGCAGGGTGCGCACGAGGTGCCAGTTGCGAGCCGAGTCGAAGAACAACGGCCTGAGCGATCCTCTCCTCGCGCTGTCCTCTGCGCGCCGGTGTGGCAGACCCGCGCGATCGAACACCGGCCAGCCCGGACCGTCCACTGTGCGACCCCAACCATCCGTCACATAGAAAAGCACGTCCGCGTCCAGGCCCGTCCTGTGGCTGGCGTGCCGGTGATGACGGCCCCCGCCGGGTCCCGAGAGATCGCCTACTCGAAGTGGGGCACCCCCGGGAAAGGCCCGGGCGACGCTTGCCGCCGCGCGCTGGAGCGCCCGCACGAGCTCGGGAGTACCCCAGCGGGTACTACCTCCGGGTCGCACACGCACGAACCCGGGGCCACGATCGGGCAGCGCCTCGCCGCCCCTCAAGATGCCGTGCCACGTCGCGCCAAAAGGGACCGTCTCCGTGGCGGGTGCAGCCTGGCCCACGCATGCGGCCGAGCCTAGCCCGATCAGCGTGGTCAGCAGGGCAGCGCCCGGCGAGTTTGCGAGGCCGCGGTAGTTACCCATACGTCGGCGAGTCGCGATGACCAGGAACCCTGGTGCACAGTATGGCCGTGTCCAGCTCCCGCCGCCAGCGCCCAGCTCGACGCGTCTGACAGGTTTCTTTGGCCATGCACGTGAGCCGGTGGGAGCCGTTGTGGGCGGACCCGCTTTCAGGTGGCCTCTGGTGCTTTCTTGACGTATACAGCCCCCCCGGTGCCTTGCAGCAGTAGCGAAGCCGATGGCTGACAGCGGACCCATGGACCAGTTCTCAGCTCACCTTGACCGGGGTTGGGATCTGTATAATCGGGGTGATCTAGCGGGCGCTCGGCTGTCAGCGGAGAAGAGCCTCGAGCTCGATGCGCAGTCTCCAGAGGCTCACCACCTGCTGGGCTACATTCGTGCCGCGGAAGGTAGTCCCGAGGACGCGCTCGAGCACTACAGGCAGGCTGTGGAGCTGGATGAGCGATTCGTAGAGGCCATGTTGGATGCGGCCGGAGTGCTCATCCACCCGTTGCACGATTTTGACGCTGCTCTGGAGATGGTGGATGAAGCTCTTCATGTTGCGCAGTGCACGGACGAGGTCGCAGACGCCTTGCTCGTCAAGTTCGACGCGTTCATGCATCGAGGCGACTGCGAGTCGGCTCGGGCGCTTGCCGGTTCGTTGCCGAGCGGTCCTTTCGATAGCGTGCGGCTCGAGTTCGGTGTCGGTCGGGCACGTTTCGAAGTGGGTGACCTGCCAGGCGCGGAGCCCCTGCTGCGCAGCGCTGTGAAACGCGATCCGCTATATGCAGAGGCCCACTACTTCCTGGGCCTGTTGCTGGATGCCAAGGACGACACACGCGGCGCCACGCTCGAGTTTCTCAAGACGCGCAGCCTCGACCTACAGCAGCCGCCGCCACGCTGGTCACTGTCATCGGAGCAGCTGGAAGGGCGCGTGAAGGCAACCATCGAGGAACTCCCGCCAGCGGCGCGCAAGGCCGTCAAGCAGACGCTGATCGTTGTCGGCGATCTGCCGGGCGCGGAGATCGTGGTGGACGGTATGGACCCGCGCGCGGGAATTCTGCTGGATGAGGTCAGGGGGTCCGAAGCGAAGGCCGGCGCTGAAGTGGGCCGTCTGTTCATCTATCAGCGCAACTTGGAGCGGCTGGCCGGCAACGCTGTGGAACTCGACCGGGAGCTGGCACAGTGCTTGGGCCAAGAGCTCGCTGCCGTGTTTCCCACCTTGCGCGGCGTGCTGGGCGCCCAGGAACGCGGGACAAGCGTGAGGCCCCAGGTGCCCATCGACCGACATTGACCGGCTAGGGCGAATCCAGCTCCGATCGAGCAACCAAGCACGTTCGCGGGCTAGAGCCTGGGTTGCAGGGCAGCGAGGTCTTGCTGCATGCGGGCTTCGACCTGGCCGACTTGCTCGCGCGCGCGCTGCTCTGTCCAGCCTAGAAGATCGCTCATACGCGAGGCGATCGGCTCGAGCAGAGACGTGACCGCGTTGGGTTTGTAGAGCGGCAGTCGCAGCCGCCGGTATACGACGTCCAAGAGGGTCGCCCCACCCTCATGCAGCACGGCCCAGTCCACTTCGCCCCGTAGCACGATCCCGTCGTCGCCGAGCGGACGCTGATCGAGCTTGACCACGTCCACCGCTTCGCTGCCGTACAGCATGCTCAGCCGCTCGGCGCACTCCCTTGCCAGCTTGAAGCTCGCGCCGAGGGTCGCGCTGAGCGGCCCGACATCGCCGTCGAAAGCGCCGCCCGGCAGCGGCGCAATCTTGCGCGGGGCTTTTGGCCAGGCTCCCCCTACGACCTTGCCGGCCTCGTCGAGGGCCCGCTTGGCGATCATGCGGTAGCCGGTAAGCTTGCCGCCTGCAACCGATACCATGCCATGGGCCCCGACGAGCAGCTCGTCTCTGCGCGACACGTCTTGGCTGCGCCGGCCGGGCTGCGCCACGAGCGCGCGCAGTCCCGCCCACGCCCAAACGCACGAGCCAAGCGCAGGTGCCTGCCGGCCGCAGTAGGCGCTGACCTCTCGCAGCAGGTAATGCAGCTCATCCGAACCGATTTCCGGCCAGTGCACGGGCCTTGCCTGTGTCGCCGTGTCGGTCGTGCCGAGGTAGACGATGCCCGCGCGGCGCACCGCGAACAGATAGCGAGCGTCCGACGAACGCAGCACCAGCACATTTTGCACGGGCAGGAGCTCGGCCGGCATCACTACATGAATACCCCTTGACCACTGCAGCACCGGCCTTGCGCCGGGATCTTCGAGAACACGCAGGTGCTCGAGCCAGGGGCCCGATGCATTGATCAGGGCGCGGCTGCGCAGCGTGAGCCTGCGTCCGCTGAGCCTGCAGCTCACACCGACCTCGTGGGCGTCGAAACGATTCGCGATGCGATCGACCAGAGCATGGTTGATCACCAGCGCGCCGGCTCGAACGGCCGCCCGCAGGTTCGCAAGCACCAGACGGGCGTCGTCCGTCAGGTACTCGCGGTACGCGCACGCGAACGGATAGCGCTGCCGGTCAAGCACCGGCTCGTGGCGTTCGAGCTCGTCGCTGTTCCAGATCCGGTGGCGATCCTCGGAAGCTACTTGGCCAAGATGCTCGTAAGTCATGACCGCGAGCCTGAGCAGAGTCAGTGCAGCTCGGCTGCGTGCGGGAAGCACAGCCCAGCAGGGCTGGGCAAGGTGCGGAGCCAGGTGTCGAACGGTCTTGCGCTCCCGGGCGGTCTCCCTGACGTGCGCGAACTCTCCCAGGGCGAGGTAGCGCAAACCGCCATGAATCAGCTTCGTGGAGCGGCTCGAGGTCCCCGAAGCGAAGTCGTCAAGCTCCACCAGAGCCGTGCGCAGCCCGCGCTGTGCGCTCTCGCACGCGATGCCTGCTCCAGCGATGCCGCCCCCGATCACTACGCAGTCGAACAGCCCTTGCTCGAGCGCGTCCAGGGTCGCCGGTCGTTGCAGCGCGGAAATGCGGGCGCTGTCCGCTGCTGTCGGGCCTTGACCGCGACCGACTTGGTGGAGCGCCTTCACGGCTTCGACGGTTCGTTCACGAGCAGCCAGTACATTCCCAGCTGCGCCACCACGGCTGCGAACTTGTTGAAGTCGACCGGTTTGACGATGTAGCTGTTGACGCCGAGGGAATATGCCGTTCGCAGGTCACGGTCCTCGTGCGATGAAGTCAGAACTACCACCGCAATGGTCCTGGTCTTCTCCCTCTGCCGGAGCTCGCGCAGCACTTCCAGACCGTCGACCTTCGGCAGCTTCAGATCGAGAAGCACCAAGCGAGGTCGCCGATTCGCCGCGTTCTCCCCGAAGAAAAACTCCAGCGCCTCGGCGCCATCTTCGACGTGATGCAGATGATTCGCGAGGTTGCGCTTTTGCAGCGCGCGGATGGCAAGCTCCGCATCTTGGGGGTTGTCTTCGACCAGAAGAATCTCGATCGCACCCAGCCTTTCATCCATGGTTCGACTCCTCTTGGGGCAAAGCGAACTCGAAGGTCGCTCCGTTGCCGGGCGTGCTTTTCGCCCAGATGCGCCCCCCATGGCGCCTGATGATTCGTTGCGCCAGGGCGAGACCAACGCCTGTGCCTTCGTAATCTCGTTCGCTGTGGAGGCGCTGAAACACGCCGAAGAGCTTGTGCGAATACCTGGGATCGAATCCAACACCGTTGTCTCGGACCCAGAAGCGAGTCTCACCGCTTTCGGAGCGGCTACCTATTTCGATGACGGCCCCTTCACGAGTGCGTGTGTACTTGACAGCATTGCTGAGGAGATTGACCCAGACCTGGCGCAGCATGGCCAGGTCACCTGCTACGGGAGGAAGCACCGAGAGTCGGAGATCGACTTGCCGATCTGGCTCCTGAGCCTTGGCTTGTTGGAACGCCGCGCGGGCGAGAGCTGTCATATCGATTTGCTGGAGCCTGACCACTCGGCGGCTCATCCGAGAAAAGCCCAGCAGATCCTCGATGAGCCGCCCCATCTTCGATGTGCTCCTTCGTATGACACCGATCAGACGACGACCCTCGTCGTCCACCTTGTCGCCGTAGTCATCTTCAAAAGCTCGCGCGAATCCATCGATAGCTCTCAAGGGTGCCCTGAGGTCATGGGACACGGAATAGCTGAATCCCTCCAGCTCCCTGTTTGCGACTTCGAGCTCCTCTGACTTCCTGGTCAGCGCCTGCTGCGCCCTTTTTCTTATTTGATCAATTTTGAACGACAACATGATGATTGCGCAGATCTTGGTTAGCGGTTTCAGGCGATCGATCAAGTCTTCACTGTAGCCACCGGGGGCGTTCGCAAGCCCGAGCATACCCACGTACTCTCCACCCGCATGCAGCGGAAGCCCGAGAAAAGCGTTGATTGCCGGGTGGCCTGCAGGAGTCCCACCGCGCCTCGGGTCGTTGACGGCATCGTTCGCGATGACGGGCTCGCCGGTCCTCATGGCTGCGCCATACAGGGAATTCAGGTTGTCAAACTTCATTTCGCCGGACAGGAGCTTCGCATAGATAGCACGACTTTGCTCGTCCCAGGCGATGTTGGTGATCGACCGTGCTTCCAGGTACATCTTCCCATCGTCGGTACGCAGCATCTCATGGATGAATCCATACTCGCTGCGGGTGACATTCAGGAAATTATCTAGCATTCTATGGAATATATTTCTCTCAGAATCAACCGTAACGAAGTCGGTTTGCGCGCTGTGAATCACTTCAAGAAGGTTGAACGAGTCGAACGTACCGCGAAGGGCAAGCCGCTCGCCGTCACGCCGGCGCAGCTCCTTGATCAGGTCCCTCTTCCTCCATTTGCTGTAGTCTATTGCTTCGCGCTGCGAGATTCTCTCCCGATCGCTCATGAACCGGGTCTCCGAACTCGAGCCGACGCGCGCGCCGCACAGCACATCGGACGGACGGGGGCGCCTGTGCTCATGGCGCCCAGAGTCTAGCACGAGGATTGCCGAAGTCGTGTCTCGCCTCTACGACTCACCCACGTGGGTTACCAGGGGGGATGCTGTTGGCGGCGCGCGCCACTACTTGCACCAGGCCGCTGTTGCCGTCGACCCGGAGCCGATCTCCGCTGCGAATGACGCGCGTTGCCTGCGGCACGTTGACTACGGCTGGTACGCCATACTCCCGAGCGATGACCGAAGCATGCGACAGCATCCCGCCCGCCTCCGTCACGACCGCACCTGCCAAGAGGAAGGTCGGCGACCATCCCACATCTGCGTGCATCGTCACCAGAATCTCGCCCGGGCGAAACGAAGGGATCTCCGAGGCTGAGCGCAGCACCCGTGCCGGTCCCTCTGCCGTACCGCCGCTCGCGCCCACGCCCTCGAGGTCGTCACCAATCGGCGCGCGGGTCCTGCTGGCAGTCGGATAGCCAACGAAGGTCGCGGGAGGATCGGGAAGCGCTGCGTCGCGTTCGTACTGGACTCGCCTGCGGCGAACTATTTGACGCACGCTGTTGAGCTGGCCGCGCAGCAGGGCGTGCAGCTCTTCGAGGGT
>JAKSBK010000027.1 GCA_022361155.1 Pseudomonadota bacterium | reverse complement strand
GAGGAATCTTGTGGACGGTCGACCGAATATCTGCTCTGCTGGATTTCACTTGCGGTGGCCTTCTGTTCGTCGCTGAAGAGTTGAATGTTGCAGTTCGTTTCTTCGCGATTTACAGAGGCTTCCGCAAGTGCTTTCAGCTACATCGACGCCGTTTTATGCAACCTGGGGGTATACGCTGGAGGCCGAAGGGTTCTCCGATTCCGTGGACCAGCTCATTCAGGCGATCCTTGCCGAGCGCATGAAACCGGATGCCGAGCCGGCCGCCATAGCTCGTAGTGTGGTCGCGCACCTCGATCGGTCGAGCGATGCGGGCTGGCTGGAGGAGGACCGAGACGAGCTGTTGGCCAGGTTAAGGCCGGGCACGCAGCGCGAAAAAGCGATCACACCGCGGTTGTCGGCACCCCAGGAGCTTGCCACCGCCGACGCGGACCGCTTCCTCAAGGCAGCAGAGGCAAACGCAGCCGAGCGCTTCGAAGTGGCCTGGCACACCATAGAGCCCCTGACAGCAGCATACCCCAACAGCTACCGGGTGCAGGAGCTGGCTTGCCGCGTGGCGCTCAGTCTAGGGGACGAAATGCACGAGATCCGCGGCCGTTGCCGCCGCATGTCCGAGCTCGCGCTGCAAGGACACGCGAAGTAGTTGGCTTGGCCCAGGCCGACTCCTGCCTCGGGCTCGCCCCAAAAAAGGCGCGGCCACGCACTCGGTCCTCGCCGATGCCGATTCTCACAATACTAGAGTCGCGGCTGATGCTAGAAGAGCCTAATGACTGACGATTCACCCGTTCTCACCCCACGGCTCATCGTTTCGAGCTCGGCCGATGCGATCGCCTTCTACTCGGAGGTTTTCGGCGCCAAGGAATTGGAGCGCTACGCAAGTCCGGAAGGACACATCATGCACGCGGCTATCTCGATTCGCGGTGCGATCATCTCGCTCGCGGACGCTCACGACAACTGGTACCCGCCTCACCGGCCAGAAGGATCACCGGTGTTGATGACCTTGATGTGCGACGATCCAGACTCCGTTGCGCAACGAGCAGAGGAACACGGCGCCAAGATCCTCATTCCGGTGGCCGATCGGTTCTACGGCTACCGAGAGGGGCGGATCCTCGACCCGTTCGGGCACCTGTGGATCGTGTCCAAACCTAACAAGAAGATGTCCCCTGACGACATTCAGCGTGGCGTTGACGAGTTTGGAAAGCAGTAGCAGTGAAGTGAGCCATACGACCGGGACATCTATCTCGTTACGAACCAGCCTCATCACTGCAGCGAACGGGTGGCGGGCCGTATTGTCGTAACGGACGGCGGGACTCGCTGCGCGAGCGGGCGGCGCAACCGCCCCGCCTGCAGATGGACAAGGGGCTGGACCGCTCTCGGATCACGCGCACCCGTGCCCTACACGTAGGTGAAACGACGACCGAGACTCCGACAGTGCGTTTGACCACTGGAATTTTTTACTCATCATGTAGACACCGGCTGTAATGTCGCTGTTTCCTCTACCCCGCACTACCAGGCTGTCGTGGCTCCCGTTGCTCGTCGCCGCGTGTGCGGTGTACGGATGCTCGATCGAGTTCTCGGGCAGATCGAAAAAGCGAGCATCTGAAACCAACGCACCGCCCGGGCTGCCGCCGGGCCTTGCGCCTGTTCCGGGGAGCGAGCCCGAGCCCCCAGCGCCCGCAACGCGCGTGGCCAGGCTCACACACGCGCAGTGGCACAACAGCGTGCGCGAGCTATTGCGCCTCGACCCGGGCGGCGAGCTCACGGCGAAGCTGCGCTCCGATCCCGCGCAAAACGGCTTCATCTTCGACGACAACGTGGCCAGCCTGGAGGTCGACGAGGCCTTGTGGAACGGCTACCGGCGAGCCGCGGAACAGGCCGCCGAGCTGGTCACGTCGAATCCGATCTTGCTCGGGCGCCTGCTGCCGCCAGGTCCCGGGGATCCCAACCTGCTGGCGCAGACGTTCATCCAGCAGTTCGGCATGCGGGCCTACCGGCGCCCCCTGACGGCACTCGAAGTCGATCGCCATCTGCAGCTGTTTTATGCCGCAGCGCCGCTGTACCCGGGCCTTGCGAGCTTCGAGGCCGGCATTCGGCTGTTGATCGAGACCTTCTTGCAGTCGCCTCATTTCCTGTACCGCGTCGAGAGCAGTACGCAGCAGGCAGGTGGTCTCATCCCGCTCAGCAGCTACGAGGTGGCGTCGAGGCTTTCCTACCTGCTGTGGAACAGCATGCCCGACGACGCGCTGCTGGCTGCCGCTGGCCGTGACGAGCTCGTACATCCGGATAGGCTGGCCTTCGAAGCGCAGCGTCTACTTGCCGATCCACACGCGGCCGACGCGATCGACGCCTTTCACGAACAGCTGCTCGAGATCGACCGCGTGATACACGCGCACCCCTCGCGCGCTCTATTCCCCGACGTCACCGATCGGCTCGCAGCGGACGCCGCGCGCGAAAACCAGCTCTTCGTGCGCGATGCCGTGCTCGCGCAAGGGGCCGATCTTCGGAGCCTCCTGACCTCGCCGGCGACATTCGTGAACGCCGAGCTCGCTCGCATCTACGGCGTGCCAGGCAACTTTGGAAACGACTTCGTGCCCGTCACCCTCAACGCGGCGGAGCGTAGCGGCGTGCTCACGCAAATAGCCTTCCTGGCGGGCAACGCCACATCCGTGGACCCCGATCCCATTCACCGCGGCGTATTCATCGCACGGCGGATCGCGTGCTTGCCCATCGCGGCGCCTCCAGCGGACATCCCGCCGCTGCCGGACCCGATGGGGCGCACCAACCGCGAGACCGTGCAAAGCCATACCGAACAGCCGGGCAGCGTCTGCTCCGGCTGCCACACCCCGCTGATCAACCCCTTCGGGTTTCCGTTCGAGCACTACGATGCAGTGGGCAGCTACCGCAGCCACGATCGCGGGCTTCCTGTGGACGCGAGCGCGGCGCCCCTGATCGGAGGCGTGCAGGTTGCCGTCACCAGCGCCGTGGAGTTGACTCAGGCGCTCGCGAAAAGCCCCGAGGTGCACGAGTGCTACGTACGCCACTGGCTTCAGTTTGCCTACGGGAGGCCCGACACCCACTCCGACCAAGCGCTGATCAAACGCCTCACCGAAGCCTCGCTGGCGGGCACGCCGGTGAGGGAGCTGCTGCTGGGCTTGATCCAGACACCGGCCTTCTTGGCACGCAGCAGCGAGGAGCTTCCATGAGCGTTTCGCGCAGATATGTGCTCAGAGGCCTCGGCGGCGCGGCCTTGTCCCTACCGTTGCTCGAGGGCTTGTTGCCGCGGCAGGCACGGGCCCGGGCCGAGCCGGCCACCTTTGCGGTGTTCTTTCGCCAGGCGAACGGTGTTGCAGCCGAGCAGAGCTCGCCGCTGAGCAGCCAGCGCGAGCCCGAACGCTTCTGGCCAAGCTTTGCGGGGCCGCTCACCCCGCAAACGCTCGCGGGGCGTGCGCTCGACGAGCTTGGCGCCGTGAGCTCGAAACTGCTCGTGGTGGGTGGCGTCGACATGGAGGACTTCGACTACGGCGACGGCCATGCCCGTGGCGCACTGCAGGGCCTGACGGCCCAAGGACCTACGCAACGTGGCGCGGGCGGGGATTCCGAGGCCGCGGGCGAGTCCATCGATCACCGCATCGGCCGTGAGCTCAATCCGGGCGGGCGGGATTCGTTGTTTCTATGCGCGGGCAAGGGCGGCGGTTGGCTCGGCGGCCCCTGCATCTCCTACCGCGCCTCGGGCAGGCGTCGCGCGGCCATGCGCAACCCGCTGAGCGCCTACCAGACAGTGAGCGGCCTCGGCTCGCAGCCCTCCGAGCAGGCGGCGCAGCTCGTCGCCATGCGCCAGCGCAGCATCAACGATTTGGTGCGCGAGCAGATGCAAGCACTGATGGCGCGACCCGAGCTCAGCACGAGCGATCGACAGCGGCTCGAGCTTCATTTCAACAGCATTCGAGAGATCGAGCTTGGGCTGGCCTGTCAGCTGAGCGAGCAGGATCAGCGGCTCTTGGATGGCGCCGGCGCGATCTACGACAGCATCGACGGAGACGAGGTGCTGCAAACCGCGCGCCTTCACATGAACATCGTCGCCTTGGCGATCGCGTGCGGCTACACGCGCTCGGCGGCCATCCAAGTGGGTGCGGGCAACGACGGCCGAACCAAATATCGTGACCCCGATACTGGACAGCTGATGGAGAACTACCATTACGTTTCGCACCGTCGCCTGTCGCACGACAGCAGCGGCTCGGTGATCCGCAACTCCGATATCTTGCACCACAAGATCGATCGGCAGTTCGCCCAGACCTTCCGCCACCTGATCGAGCGCTTGAGCGCCTACGCCATGCCCGACGGAAGCACGCTGCTCGATCACGGCGTAGCCGTTTGGTACAACGACAACGGCAACGGTCCCGGGCACTCGCCAAGAAACGTACCGTTCATCCTGGCCGGCAGCTGCAAGGGTACCCTCAAACAAGGCCAGTTCATCAAGCTGCCCGACTCGGGCGGCTCGAACCACGCGCGCCTGCTCAACACCATCGGTAGCGCTGTGGGCCTACGTAAACCAAGCGGCGCGCCCATCGACGATTTCGGCGACAGCACGCTCGCAAGGGCGCCGCTCGGCGAGCTGTTGGTTTAGCTAAATAGACACTACTCCGCAGGGGCGCGGTGACGAAAAGGGGCCCATCAAGCCACCTCGCTGATGAGAGGCGGAATGTCATTGTCTGGGCACCAAGGAGCCGCGGCGGCGATGGACCAGTTGATGAGATCATCGAAACGCCCTGCCTTGAGGTAGCTGCGTAGCAGGATCATGCCTTCGGCGTTTTGCTGCTTCCAGAACTTGGCATTGCTCTTCATGCGCAGGTTGATGACGCGGCGCATGGCGCTTTCGATGGCACCGCTTCCGCGAGGG
>JAKSBK010000026.1 GCA_022361155.1 Pseudomonadota bacterium | reverse complement strand
GGGCTCTCGCAAGGCCTAGCGCTTGCCGGCTGGTTCCTGTTCAGAATGGCCCAGGCGGCGGAGCAGCTGCACGACGGCGCCGATCAAGACGAGTGCCCACAAGAGGTGACCAGAGGCCCGTGTCCCGGAGGTCTGACAGCCGCAGCCCGAGCTCGGGGCGTTGGGCAAAGGGGGCGGAGACGCGGTGCCCGACGCAGCGGGCCCTTGGGCGCCGGCACCAGCAGCGGGCGGGCCTGCGTCGGGGGGCGGGCCAGCGTCCACTACGCCCTGACACATGCTGAGCGTCCCGTTCGGATCGTTTACGCCGGTGGTCGGGTCCAGGCGCTGTCCCGCACACGGCTTGCCCACGATGGGACACAGGCGCAGCCAGGGCTCGGCGCACTGGCTCGCGACGGCGCTCGTGGGAGGGCAGGCTTGCAGCCCGGCCACTGCATCGAGCTCCATGAGGGGCACGAAGCTGTTGCCCGCGTCGCCTGAAACAGCAAGCGCAAACCCATGGTCCTTGTGACCGGTGCAGGCGTAAAGACCGTGGTTGGTCCAGGTAAGGCAGTGGACCGAACCATTGAGCCCTGGCACCCTCGAGAACAGGAAGTCCTGCGTGGACGCGATCCAGACCCCGAGCAGCGAGCAATCGATCACCGTCTTTTGGCGCGGAAGCAGCGGTCGCCCGAAGCCGATAGCGATCTGCGAACCGTCGGGGGACAGCGCGAAACCCGCCATCATAGCCCGACCCCGAAGCCGCTCTTGCCAGCTCTTGCCGCCGTCCAGCGACTGCAACAGCACATCGTCGTCGCTGCCCTGAACCCGCACGTAGAGCACGTCGGGATTACTCGGTGACACCGCCGACAGGTAAGGCACGTGCGAGCTGTCGGTGCCTGCGATGGGCAACGTCGACCAGGTGACGCCGCCGTCGTCCGAACGGCGCAGCACTCCGTCGAGCTCGAAGCCGACTCCCCTCGCCTGCGTCGCGCTGATGTAGATGCGCCTGGGATCGCTCGGGGCCGCCTCGAAGGCGAATCCCACGAGCTCGCGGTCGGCTCCCCAGGGACTGCCCCGAGCCCGCCAGGTCAGTCCGTTGTCGGTGCTGGCCCAAATCTGGTGCACATAGGCCTGCTGCGCGTGGATGAGCTGCGCCACGAGGGCAAAGGCGTTGGTGCGGTTGCCGGGCTCGACCGTGACATCCACGATCTCGAGCGGTTCCATGCCGCCGCCGATGGCACGCTGCCAGCTGCAGCCGCCGTCCTGCGACAGGGCAAGCCCCTTGAAGGTTGACGCGATGAGGTTGCCGTTGTCCATCAGACCCAGGACGGGGTCCTCGTTCGGCTGATAATCCACGGCTTCCTCGCAGATCAGCGACCAGTTCGCGCCTGCGTCGTAGGTCGTGAGCACCCCGTAGGTGGCGCGCAAGACCAGATGGCGTGGATCCTTGGGGTCTTCGAGGAGCTGCTGAGCGGTGGGAAAGCGCCCGTTGGCCGACAACCCGCCGCCCCAAGCGAGGATCGCAGCAGCGATCAGCAAGGCCCCCCACCGGGCAGCGCGCAAGCCCAGACAGCCCGCGGGTCGAACGCAGCAAGTCCTAGATGGCATCCTTGCCCAGTATAGCGATGTTGCGGAGAGCGACTTCGGCCCATGGAAAGAAAACCTGAGCCGAACCCCCCTTGCAGGCGCATTCATAGGCTGCCGGTATGGCAACTGCGGCTGCCTACACGTGCAGTCCTTTGCGGGCGGCACAGGGGC
This sequence comes from Pseudomonadota bacterium, assembly GCA_022361155.1. Lineage (NCBI taxonomy): Bacteria > Pseudomonadati > Pseudomonadota > Pseudomonadota bacterium. Next base: position 2,376 of record JAKSBK010000026.1, on the reverse strand, counting down.
AGTCGGTGTCGCGGTGAGCCCCCGGTCCGTACCACGCTGGGACTAGGGGGCCCAACGTACCTGGGGTAACAACGAATCTCAGGGACCATGAACCTCAAGGTGACGAAATGAAACGCGAGTCCATGCTGCCGGCCCGTCGCGCAGCCCTGCTGCTAGGCGCTGCCGCCCTTGCCACGGCCTGTTCAGCCGAAACCGCCCCGGTCCCTGGATCCGCCGGTCCCCCGCCGACACAGCCCGGCTCGGGAGCAGCGGCCTCGGGGGCGGCCGGCACGTCGGGCGGGGCCGTCCTGCCAGGTAGCCCTGGCGGAACGGGGATGCCAGGCGGCGGAGGTGTTGGACCGGCAGGTGCTGCCGGCCCGGGTGGATCGCCAGGGCTCCCCGTTGGCGGTCAGGGGATTGCCGGGTCCGGTGGGTCGCCGGGTCTCGCTGGGATGGGCGTTGCGGGAACAACCCTGCCGGGCAGCGCCGGCTTCGGCGGGGCACCCGGCTTCGGCGGGATGGGCGGGCTGACGGGGATGGGCGGGCTGACGGCGCCCGGCTTGGGCGGCCTCGGACCCATCCCCACGACAGCGCCGCCGCAGGTGGCGGCCTGCCAGGCGCAAGCCACCGCCTGCTCAAACGGCAGGGCCGGCAGGTACGACTGCAAGGCCGTGGACCTGATGGCTCACATGAGCTCGCAGGAGCTTGGCGCCCAGGCAAACGACAGCTGGGGCTGGCAAGACCCCACGACCGGCAAGGAGTACGCGCTGGTCGGCCTTCGCAACGGGACGGCCTTCGTGGATATCAGCAACCCCTGCATGCCTGTAAAGGTGGGTAACCTCAAGACGCATTCGGCACGGGGTCTGGATATCTGGCGGGACCTGAAGGTCTACAAAGACCATGCCTTCATCGTATCCGAAAACAACGGACACGGCATGCAGGTCTTCGACCTGACGCAGCTGCGCACAGACTCGCCGGGAGCTACATTCAACGAAACCGCGCATCTCAGCAGCTTTGGCAGCAGCCACAACATAGGGTTAAATCCCGAGTCGGGGTTTGCCTACCCGGTGGCCACCGACAACTGCCGCAGCGTACGGATCGTGGACGTCCGGGACCCCAAGAATCCCAAGGACATGGGCTGCTTCCCCGGCAATTTCGGGGTCCATGATGTCCAGTGTGTCAACTACCGAGGACCCGATCCGGCCCACGCAGGCAAGGAGATCTGCCTGAGCTCTGCCGAAAGCCACGTCGCCATCCACGACGTGACCGACAAGATGAACGTGACACGAATCGGCCGCGGGATGTACCCGGGCCGCGCCTACACCCACCAGGGCTGGCTGACCGAAGATCATCGCTACTTCCTGGTAGGCGATGAGCTCGATGAAGGGCAGAGTGGGGGCAACACGAAGACCTTCGTCTTTGACATGAGTCAGCTTGCCATGCCGAGGTATGTGGGCGTCTACACCAGCTCCGAGCCGGTCACCGACCACAACCTCTACATCCGCGAGAACTTCGCGTTCCAAGCCAACTACAAGGGCGGCCTGCGCATCCTGGACATCACGGGGGTAGCCCAGGCCAACCTCAACGAGATCGCGTTCTTCGATTCCCACCCGGGAGCCAACGACAACAGCATGGACGGGGCCTGGAACGTGTATCCGTTCTACCGGAGCGGGCTGGTGCTCATCACCGGACCGGACCTGTGGGTCGTCTATCCGAACATCAAGGGCGCGCCGGGAGCGTTCGAGCGCTGATAAGGCTCCGCCCAACCCGCCGGTCGCCCGGCGCCGGCGTGAACACCCTACTGCTCGTAAACCGCTACCAGGCGCCGGCCGGCAGCGTCGATGTGGCCCCGATACATGCCGGGTGTATTGAACGGCATCGCGACCCTGCCGGCTCGATCGATCGCGACCAGCCCGCCGCGGCCGCCGAGTCGTGTCACCTTTTGCATCACGACTTCGCGGGCCGCCTGCTCGAGACCCAGGCCCCGGTACTCCATCAACGCCGAAACGTCGTAGGCGGCCAGCAGCCGCATGAAGAACTCGCCCTCGCCGGTGCAGGACACGGCGCAGCTGCGGTTGTTCGCGTAGTTGCCGGCCCCGAGCAGCGGAGAGTCACCCACGCGCCCGAAGCGCTTGTTCGTCGTGCCGCCCGTGGAGGTCCCGGCCGCCAGGTTGCCCGCCCGATCCAAAGCTGCGGCGCCCACGGTCCCTAGCTTGTCCGGCTCGGCGGGCGGCCCGAGTGTGTGCTCCAAGGCCGTGTCTTCCGAAAGCGCGGTCTCGTCTAGACCCTGCTGCTTGAGGCGCTGCATGGCACGGTAGCGCGCTTCCGTGTAGAAGTACTCGGGCGGCACCATGTCGAGCCCTCGGAGCTCGGCGAATGCATCGGCGCCCTCGCCGG
>JAKSBK010000025.1 GCA_022361155.1 Pseudomonadota bacterium | reverse complement strand
GAGGCGGAGGGTGAGGTCAGCGCCATGATCGGCAAGGTAGGTCTTTGTCTGGGCGAGGCGGCAGAGCTCACGGCCACGCGCGTCCTGTCCGATCTGCCCGGTGAGATTCGCTACCGCCCGCTCGGTGTGATCGCGGTGGTTGGCCCTTTCAACTTCCCAGGCCACCTGCCCAACGGCCAGATCGTCCCCGCCCTCCTGCTCGGAAACACGGTCGTACACAAGCCCAGCGAGAAGACCCCGAGCACCGGAACTTGGATGGCCCGCTGCTTCGAGGAGGCCGGGCTGCCGTCGGGAGTCTTCAACCTGGTGCAGGGGCCCGCGCCAGTCGCTGTAGCTCTCGTACAGCACCCCGACCTGGACGCCATCCTGTTCACCGGCTCGGCCGCCGTGGGCAAACGCATCGTTCAGGCCAACATCGAGCGCCCCGAGCGCCTCATCGCGCTCGAGCTCGGCGGCAAGAACGCCTCCATCGTCCTGGACGACTGCGACATCGAGGCGGCGGCTCGGCAGATCGCTTTCGCAGGCTACGTTACCGCGGGGCAGCGCTGCAGCGCCACGTCACGCGTCATCGCTACCCAACGCGTGGCCGAGAGACTGCGGAAGCGAATTGGCGACATCGCGAGCCGCATCCACGTCGGCTACCCCGGGGATCCCGACGTGTTCATGGGTCCAATGATCAGCAAGGAGGCACGAGCAGCTCTCGCCGACGTTGGGCGCAGGGCCGAAGCACACGGGTTCGAGCCGGCCCCGGCCGGGGGCGAGCTCAGCGTGGAGGGTCGAAACGGCTGGTATGTACGGCCGAGCCTGCACCTGGCGCCCAACCCGAACGCGATATTCCCCGGCTACACCGACGAGGAGCTCTTCGGTCCGGACATGGTCCTTTACACGGTCTCGGATCTGGACGAAGCGATCGAGCTGGCCAATGCGACTCGCTACGGTCTGGTAGCATCCGTGTACACAGGTTCGCGGGAGCGCTTCGAGCAGGCGGCGAACGAGCTCGACACCGGCGTGCTGCACTGGAACCGCTCGACGGCCGGGGCATCGGGTCGCCTGCCCTTTGGAGGTATCAAGCAAAGCGGCAACCATCGCCCCGCCGGCCTCACCACCGGGCTCAGCTGCTCCTACGCGCAGGGCGTCTTGCTGGCACCCCGGCAAGAGCCGCTCGCAAGCTGGCCAGGGTTCAACGCGGACTCGCGACTGGGGTCTTGATTGGCTGGAGCCTGCAGCGGGTTCCCCTGCCGGAGGCCACTATCCCAGCGCCCCGGGGTCATCCAGCGCGGCCAGCACGCCGGCAACCGTCGCGCTTGCGCTCGCGACGCAGGTGTCCGCTGCACCGTAGTAGATCCGCAGCCGAGCCTGATCCGGCACCGTGCCCTCGTCATCCAGCGTATCCGCTACCAGCCCTGTCGGGAACACCACGTTCGGCACTTGCCCGCAGAGCTCGTAGGGCTCCCGTGGCTCCAGCAGATTGTGCCTGCTGCGGGCCACGACCTTGGTCGGATCCTTGTAGTCCAGGAGCAACGCGCCCATTTGATAGATGTTCGAGGTGGCGAAGTGGGTGGCTATCCCGTGATAGAAATGCAGCCAACCGTGCTGCGTCCTTACCGGCGGAGGGCCCGAGCCAATCAGCTCGTCCCAATAGTGCGGTCGGCCGCGCGCCACTACCCCGATCCGTTCCCACCCGACCAGGTCCTCGGACGCCGCCAGCACCATGCTGTCTCGCGCTTGCCAATGCCCGCCCGGTTCCGCGCGGTTGGGTCGCTCCAGGCGCAAGTAGCGACCACCCACTCGCTCCGGAAACAGCACCCCGTTGCGCACGTCCTCGCCGCTCGTCAGCCCCAGGAACTCGAAGTCGCGCAGATTGTGTGACCTCGCGACTCCAAGCCTGCAGGCTCGATCCACGTCCAGCGCCAGCATGCAGAAGACTTCTCGCCCGATCCGAGTCAAACGCGGATCGTACACGTGGAAGACCCGTTCCCTGACGGCTTGGATGCCGTCGAACCGAACGCGCTCGGCCCTGACCCTGAAACGAAGCCCTTCGAGGCCGTCGCGGCTGTCGGCCATTACCAGATGAGTCTCGCGGCTGCGCGCCTGTACGCGCAGCATCAGTGCCACCTTTGCCTCCCAGATCGTTGCGCCCGGATTGAAAACCGACGTTGGATCCTCGAGCCCGCCCTCCAGGCTCGGAATCATGCTACGCGTTATCAACGGGTTGCCGGAATCGCGAACGAAAACCACGTCACCCGCCCCCGTTCCGTGGCCCTTTGACCACGAAGCCGTCGTCCCGAACATCGCGTGACGCCGCGCCGAGCGCCCGAAACATACGTGAAATGTCCCGCATGCCTCCGAGCACAAACCACACGATCACGGCAGCCGCTACGCTCGCTTGAATGTACACGTACGTTTTCCAGAAACCGGCCCAAGCCGAGTCCCCCACGTCATGGTTCAAGCTGTAGGCTGTTCCCACCACGAAGAGCAGCGTCCAGGAGAACGTCCAAGCGTAGCTGACCAGGTAGGTCGCCTTGTCCACGGTTCCGAACTCCTTTCCTATGCCGAACCGCTTCCAGCGCACAGGCCCTTTATCGTGGACACGCTCCCCGCCCGGCTCTCGATTCAGCAAACGGTCCAGATCGAAGCACTCTTTCGAGGCCAAAGAGACCCCCACGTAGACCAGCGTGGACACACCCATGGCGAGGGCCCAGAATTCCTGCCCGTTCAACCAGAAGTCTTCGTCCAGCTGGCGAACGATGATACCTCCCGTGGCGATCGACGAGCCTGCGATCATGGCCGACCACGCCGCCCCAACCGTTCCGCGACGCCAATAGAGCCCTCCGATGATCACCGCCCCCGAGCCTCCCACGAAGATGGCGCCCGTGAGCGCACAAAACAAGAAAATGTACTGGCTCTGCTGAAACAGCAGGCTGAAGCAATAGATGAAGACCGCCACACCGATTACGGCGTAGCGCAGGTACCGAAGGTGTTGCCCCGGCGTCAGCGGCTCCTTCCGAAAAGGCATTATGACGTCCTGCACGAAGATACTGCCCCAGGAGTGCAGATAGGTGTCGTGGGTACTGACAAACGCAGCCAGCATGGCCGCTGCAAAGCCCCCGATCAGACCCACTGGCAGCATCTCCCGCAGCACCAGTGGAACCCGCAGCTGGTTTTGCAGCGTTTCCGACGGCAGCGTGTCCAACGTGCCTTGCACCGTGGCGGCTGTCGCCTCGAAGGCGGCCCCGTGCATCACCGTGTACGCGATGACCGGAGCCACCAGCAAGAACAGATCCTGGGGATAGATCCGCCAGATGCTGAGCACCTGCCCCATCTTCGCCTCATGAGCACTGGTAGCGGACGCATTGTATGCTTGTGTCCCTTGCCATGACATGGAGTTGTAGAGGAAGCCCACCACGCCGATCACGAAGTACACCAGGTTAAAGTCCTCGACATGGCTGGTCTTGAATGGATTGATCAACGACTCGTTCTCGGGTGCCTGCTGCAGAGCTGCGGAGACGTCGGACCACGAAACGGTCAGCAGTAGATACAGGGACGCTGCGAGGAAGAAGACGTTGGCAAGCGTTCCCTGAACGAAGTCGCTCACGATGACGACCACCTGACCTCCCCAGAGCACGAACAGCAGGGCCACAGCGACCAGCAGGAACATCACCACCGGCAAGCTGGGAAGCTCGAAGCCGGCGACAGGGATCGCCGCCGGAATTCCGCAGAAGTAGATGAAGAACCTGGCTCCGACCGCGGGAAAGATCCCAAAATTGATGATTCCAGAGACGAACGCGAGCATGCCGCAGAAGATGCGAAACGAGCGGCTGTAGCGGCGTTCGAAAAACTCGGCCAGCGTGAGCGATCGCGTTTGACGAAAGCGGTAGATGACCCAGCCGGACGCTGCGGCCAGCAGGATCACCACGTTCATGGTGAAGCTCCACCAGGTCATGGCGAAGCCGGCCACGTAGTTCATTTCGAACAACCCCACGACCGAGATCGCGCCGAGCCTGGCCACGCCTTGCGATACGCTCACGAGGTAGCGGCCTGCACTGCGACCGGCCGCAAGGTAGTCAGCCACGCTGCGCATGTAGCGGCGACTCGCAAGGGCACCGAGGAGCATCACCGCTCCGGACAAGCAGATGATGCCGACGTCCAGCGCTGCCATGGGTTATTGGGCCTGGTCCGTCCTGGAACCCGCCGGCGAAGGCTTTGCGACAGGAGGCGTCGTACTCGACTGCAATCTGCCGAGCTGATCTACCCGAGCCTGGCCTCCGGGAAAAGGCAATCGAGCCTCGTAGCCCCCCGGGGAGGACAGCAGGCGCAGCTTCCCGGTCCAGGCCGGGGGCAGCTTGAGCGGCTCGACTCCCGAGGCGTATTTGCCGTGCTTGGACCGGTAGATCTTCTGCGCGTAGTAGAGCTGCATCAGATGCTGGCGGGCCGTGTGGTCAGGCATGTGCACCGCGCGCTCCGGCTGCTCGCCGGCTTTGCGTGCGGAGAACTGGACGAAGCCCCAGCGCTCGGGGTAGTGCATGGCGATCAGACCCTGCGGCGACCAAACCCAGTTATCCTCGGCAAGCTCGTCTCCGCTCGGAGTCCTGAGCTTGCCGTAGCCGGATGCCGCCCATCGCAGCTGCCACTGCACTCGCGAAAAATTGACACGCCACTGCTGGCCCGGCTCGGGCGGCAGCGCCATCGCTCCAAGCCCCTTGAACGCCGTCCAGGGTATGGCCATTTCCACGGACCAACCTTGGTCTACGTCTCGGCCGTCGTTGAGCGTGCCCTTCAGCGAGACCGCGGTCTCGAGCCCCGCGATGTTCCAGTCGTGCTTGGCCGGCCCGCCATCGCGGTAGGGCTTGACTAGCAGCAAGTCCCACACCGTACCCAGCGCATTGATCTCGATCTCCACGTAGCGATGGTTGTCAGCGTCCGGGTCGATGAACACCTCGAAGTCGTTCTCGTGAAAAATAATGGAGTCGCGCTTGCGATAGGTCGCCCATAGATGCGGCTCGCTCAATCGCGCAGCCACGTAGAAGTAGTCAGCATCCCATAGCATCTTGGCGTGGGTACCGAACCGGGGCTCGGCATGCCTTCGTCCCTGGATGTCTACGAAGGCCGCGCTATCCGGCGCAACAAGCCACGATCGCTCGTCGAGCCTTCCATCGATACGGAGCGGCTCGAGGCTGCGGTAGGCGACGTAGCGCTCGGGGATCCATGGCTCGTCGCGAGGCACCGGAAAGGGCTTCGCGCCCGCGCTCTTGGTCTGGCACCCCAGCGCAAAGCACAGCGCGCTCGCCACTGCGACCGCGCAAGCCCCAAGCCGCGCGCTCCGCTGCCTTGCGGGCGGCGAACCCCCGGACGCTAGCCTCGAGCTCAGCAACTGCACCGGCGCCTCGGTCATCGCGGGTCGTCAGGCACGAACAGGTCCGGCGCGGGCAGCGTGCGCTTCGCGATGCCGGGGCCTTCGTAGAAAAGCTCGCACACTTCGTGTCCGCCGCTCTCGAAGTACGCGACTCGCAGCGCGTGCAGACCAGCTTGGAGCGCCACTTCGCCCGCCTTGTCTCGGGGTGAGTGCAGGCCGTCGTTGTCTACGAGCAGCTTGTCGCCGATCCACAGCCTGCTTCCGTCATCCGAGCTGAGATGGAAGCGGTACATCCCTGTCTTTGGCACCCGCAGCCAGGAACGAAACTCGAGCCCGAAGTGGTTTCTGCGTGCGATCCGGTCCGGAATGGTCACACGCGTACCTATCTGCACCTGCTTTGGACGCTCGGTCGAGAAATCCGGCAACGCGTTCCACTGCCCTTCGTAGTACGCGACGCGGACTCCCGGACGCTCCGGCAGGGGCCTGCGGGCTGCGGGCAGCGGCTTGACTTTGGACAGCGTACGCTCCGCGATCGGGCTCGCCGGCCGCCCATCACGAAACAACTGTGCGCGTACCTTGGCACCGGAAGCAAGGCGCACAGGCGTACCCTCGAAGCGTGCGGACTCGGGGGTCGGATCGGAGCCGTCTAGCGTATAACGCAGCACACCCGATCGGTCGCTGCCGATGCGGAACTGGGTCGCATCGACGAAGCTCGCAAACGGAGCCTCGATCTCGGGCGGTTTGTCGAGATCGAGGGCGCCATCGAGCTCCACCGCGATCACGCTGTGACCGGTCGCCTTGGGTCGTTTCGGCAGCCGTAGCGACAACGCGAGAGGCTTGCTCGATACCTGGACTCGACGCTCGGGCGCCCCGAGAACCCGGGCGCGCTTCGAGGTGTTGTGCAGCCCGACCAGCTGGAGCGATCGCGATCGTGGCCAGTCGAACACGTGCAAGTAGAGCCGGTCGTTGCCTGCCGCGACGTGCTTCACCGTGCATACACCCCACTCGAACGAGCCAAAGGGGCAGGCTTCGGTACCGTAGATGGCTTCGCCGTTCTTGCGGAGCCAGCGACCCATAGCCCGCAATCGCTGCACGTCGGCGGCGGGCAGCGTTCCGTCCCCACGTGGCCCCACGTTCAGCAGCAGGTTGCCTCCCTTGGACGAAGTGTCGGCCAAGATTTGAAGCAGCTTGGCTACGCTCTTGCGCTTGGTCTCGCGCCGGTTGTAGCCCCAATGCCGGCCGATCGTGGTGCAGGTCTCCCAAGGCTGCGTGGTCTCGGCGGTTTGTGGAATCGCCTGTTCTGGTGTTCCAAAATCCCCGCGGTAGGCCCCCTTTTCGGTCAGCCCGTCGGGCCGCCTGCCGATATCAACGCGGTTGTTTATGAGAATGCGAGGCTGAAGCCCGCGTACGAACGCGTAGAGATCCTTGCCGTAGGCGTGGCTCCAGGTGTCG
>JAKSBK010000024.1 GCA_022361155.1 Pseudomonadota bacterium | reverse complement strand
GGTGGCAACAGGGAGCCGGATGGGCGGCAGCGGTAAGGCAGCACCAGCAGGGACACAGACCGACGGCGAGCGGGTAACCGGCCACCGTGTGGCTCGGTTCTTGCCCGTCTCCCGTCTCCCGTCTCCCGTCTCCCGTCTCCCGTCTCCCGTCTCCCGTCTCCCGTCTCCCGTCTCCCGTCCTTCCCGTTCAGCTTAGCGCGAACGCGACCGAGCTCAGCCTCCCGGTCGACGATCGGCAGTGCGCCCTACGGCTTGCGGAGCCGTCTGTGTGCTGCTTGGGCTGCCGGTGGCGTCGCGTCGCATCCGCGGCCGTGTGGGATCCAACATCCAGATTGAACGATTCATGAATCAACAAGCCAGTGCTACGACCCCTCGGTACTCCCAGCCGCGCCGCATGAGGAGGCGACTGCTAGCCGTCACGGGCCTGCTCGTGGCATTCATTTGCGCAGCGCTTCTCCTCGATGACGTCGTGCAAGAGCGAGCACCTGCGGCTGATGGTGCCTCCGCGAACACTGGCACGCCCAAACGCTCCCCGCCATCCAGCAAAGAAGCGTCCCCCCTTGCTGCATCTTCGCTGCCGAGGCCGGGCTCTACGAGCTCACCTTCGGTGCGAGTCCACAGGCCGTTTCGCGACGAGGAAATCAAGCAGCACATGGCACAGCTGATCGCGAACATGACCGTATCGCTGACAGAGGACGAGAAGGAGTTCCTACGCAGCCTTCCTCACAAACAGATGGTTGAAAAAGAGCTTTCTGAAGCCCTGTTCAATATAGAACGCGCTTACCACGAGGCTACGTCCGATGAGGAGCGTCTGAGGCTCTTGCGCCGCCACCGCACTGTCAACAACACAGCGGCGAAAATCCTAGACGTTCACGTTGAAGAGCCCATGCCGAAGCGGCTCGTTGAAGCGTACCAGGATTTCGAGCAGCTCGTCGAAATCCGCCGCGATGAAATCTCCAAGATGTCGCAGCAGGAGTACACCACCTTCAAGAATGATTTCTTTGCCAAGTACGAGTAACACAGGATCTTTCCATCTGTTCGGAGGGTAACATGAGTATTTCGAAATCCAAGGGCGCTCGCACGAGCGTGTACCGCAAGTCAGCTTTCGTGCTCTTTTTGGTGTCCTGTTTCTGTATTCCAGTGATGGCACCGGCCTCAGCACGTGCACAGGCGTTTGACACCGGTACGGTCAATATGTTTGGACACCAGTTCGTCTGGGCTCCTCAGTGGCTGGTCGCAGGCATACCCGCCACTTTCGAAACAAGAAATCTGGAGCGATGGAACGGCAGCGCCTGGGTCCCCGGTGGAGACACCGTCATGTACTTATTCGACTATTGGGTAACCACACTCCTAGCCCAGGACGACGACGGTGCCGTGGAGCCAAACGCCTCCAGAATAACCTACATCCCCCCTGTAACGGGCAACTACTGGTTGCTGATAACAGCCAAAACAGCGGCGGCCGCGGGTCGTTGCGATGTCATAGGCAACATTGGTGGAGATCTCATCGACGCTCGGTTCGGCGGAATAACGACCCAGCTTTCGGCGGGCTGGCCGCTAGGGACGGATCTCCGCGTCACGGCCACTTCGCGGGCCCCCAGCTACCCGATCGATCACTTCGCAAACGATTACATGCTGTTCCTCTTTGGAGCTACTGGGAACTTTGTTGGTTTCGATGACGACTCTGGACCTAACCGATATCCACTCCTCCTCCCTGGTTTTCCTCAGGCGTCCGGCACGGTCCTATGGGGTCACTATCCATTGAGCCTGGTTGGTACCGCGCATATGACAAGCCACGTATGGTCCGCCGGCAACGACAACGACTCGGATGGCCTGAACAACCACATGGAGGCCCTGATAGGAAGCAATGCCAATTTGACGGATAGCGATTGGGACGGGGTTCCCGACACAATCGAGTTTTTTGGTAATGACGGGTATTCCTTTTCGGAAAGTGGCGCGGCTAGCACAGTTGTGCAGAACCTTCATGTTGAGGTCGACTATATGGCAGGGAAGATGCCTTTTGCCAATCTTGGTCCGAATGCAACGTTTACCTTTGCGAGCCTCGGTAATATTGTTGCTGACTTCTACATCGACACTCAGGTTCCGTATAACCAAGTAATCAACACCGGCTCTACATGCAATCTGCCCGGGTGCCTTCCATTGGCGGGGCCGACAGGATATAAGGCTCAATTCTTCTCGCCCGCTAACTCAGAAATACAGACTTACTTTCACTACGGGCTCTTTGCCGCGCAATATGAAGTGCCCCCTCCTCTTGGGTCGCCTCCCGGTACACCTTGGATCGCTAGCTGCTCTTCGGGGGCGGGGGAACAGTTGGGTAACGACTTCATCGTTACACTCGACACCAGCGGATTCCCACCACCGGTCGGGACGAGTAATCCGACAGGATGCTTTTGGGCAGCCTTTGGTCAAGCGCAGGTTAACCAGCAGGAAGGAACCTTTGTTCATGAGCTAGGGCACAACCTGAATCTCACACATAATGGCAATAATGACCCCTTTGGTAATTGGAGCACTATTCACTGGAGCGTCATGAACTATCTTTACCAGATGGGCAACCCGGTACCTCCGCCTCCGGCTGGCTTGTTCCAGTACTCTTTTGGCACGCAGCCATGCATGGGTTGCATACCGTCGCCGAAGCAAGCATGCATCGCTCTCGAGAACGCCGGTCTGTGTGGTACGCCAGCGGGGGCGGTCTGCGACTGCGACGTCAACGAGTGGGGAAGCCTGATACTGCCCTTTCAGGGCGATCCTGATTACCAGGACGGTGCGCCGGGCCCTGGACATGCGGGTGTCTCGCTGCAGGAGATTGGGAAGGAACGGCCGGCTGCAACGAGGGCTCGTGGCGACAAGCTGCGGGATGATAAGGTGGAGGGCTGGAAGCGGCCGTTGCTTCAAGAGAGGCGAGAGCACCGGATCGAGCGGATAAGACGACAGGTGAGCGAGCTGAAGGACCAGGGGCTCCAGGAGGTTCGTGACTTCCGGGTCAGCGAGGACGGTCTGGGCGTTTGGTTGGTGGAGAAGGACGGCAGGCCGCGGAAGTAGCCGTATTGGGCCTCGGGTCAAGATGATGCTCTTGGCTCGACGCCTTGGCCGTGGGGCTGAGGAGGGTCAGTAACAATGGCATTAGTCCTGGAGAGCACTAGACTATGATCACAGCAGAGGGCGGCACGGCCGTAACTCTTCCAGTCGTCGGGCCTGCGGGAAGGGCGCGGCTCAGAAGGATAAAGGAAAGATCATGTGGCCTAGCTTTCTTGATGCTGCGCGGCAGCCCCTGGCCGCGGTAGCAGCTGCTTTCTTGGGAACGGTTGCGTGCAGCAACGGTGCGCAGCCGGCTGCGTGGGGCCCGGTTGGAGGTATGTTTCCGTCTGTCGGAGGCATGTTCCCGTCTGTCGGAGGCATGTTCCCGATTGGGGGTGGCAGGTTGCCGCCTGCACAGTGTGTCGCTGGCTCAATCGTTTCTTTTACTCCGTACCGGATGTTGAGGCCTTGCCTTTCGGGCAGCTGTGGAAAGGAACTGTGTGCAGAAGACGAGGGCTTTATACGCAGGAGCGCCAGCAGTAGTGGGACATGGGAGCCCGGGACTCTCTTTATGACGTGTTTGCGTGACAAGCTGCCGCGAATTGCGCTCGGAGCGCGTGGATGGATGCCGAACAAGGGGGGAGGACCGGGCATGTCGGGGCCAGGCAATTGGGGGCCGCAGCACGGAGCGCGACTCGTGATCGAGAGTCTTGGTCAGGTAACACCAACCGGGGTCACCGGCCGACCGAAGCGAATAGAGGCCATCGACGGCACAAACGTTCTACAGAGTTGGTCGTACGAGCCGAAGGATTTGTCTGTGAGGCTGGATGGCGTCCCGCTCGGGCTGGCGGGAGTGGATCTGCTCTTGGCGGACGCCACTGGGAGCAGTTTGACTTGGTGCGGGAACTGTACAGGAGGAATCGATGCACGAACCAAGGCAGGCGCGCGGTTGATAGCGCGCTGGATTCCCAGAAATGAGACTGGCACCTTGGAGGGAGCCTGCCGGGCACCCATGGACGCGGATTTCAGCGTGTCGCTTGAAATGCCCTGAGAAGCTGGCTCAGTTTTCTGGTGCGTTCGGGTGCGCCAATCACTTGGGCACCGCAGCACGGGGCGCGCCTCGAGCCCGTAACCCGTAATGGCGGGCTCATCGGAGCGCGAGGTTGGTCTGCACCCGCGGCCCGGGTCTGTGCGAGGCGAAGACGTGGCGTAGTCACAAAGGGGGGGTGGCGATCTTCAAGGTCAAGGGCACGGGTGAAGGGGGGGTTCTGTCAGAAGTGATTCCGCATACCGCCCCTCATTAGCAACCCAGGCCACATAAGGCGGGTTGGACTAAGCCGCTCCGCGGCAGCGATGTGGGCGACGCCTTCTTCCCGACTGAGCGCGTGAGGTAGCAAGGACGCCTCCGAAGCGGCGTTGGCCGGCATGGCCCCCAGGAAGATCAGCTCGCGCATCACGCGGGTGTTGTTGGGCAGCTGCCTGCGACAAGGACATTTAATAGTCCATAGTCGGCTCCTTCCTGTTCGTTGTGGGTTCGTAATCCAACGATGCCAGGAAGGGGCCGGCCGCTCTACAGCTTCAGGGTTGGCGTCCGCCGGCGTGCCCGGGCACTTTCGCCACAACGGGTAGCGTAAGTGTGCGAAATGAGCTGCGGTGG
>JAKSBK010000023.1 GCA_022361155.1 Pseudomonadota bacterium | reverse complement strand
CCTGTGCCCCGGCAACGTTAGGCCGGATTCAAAGCACGTATCGATGGGTGAGTCGCGACTCCTGTGCCGTCCTTCTCGGCTGGCGCCCACTTCTCGTATTGCCGACTGCGCACCGCGCTGCCGGAGGGGACCACTGCATGTCCTTGACACCTGCTAGTCGAGCGCGGCGAGGGCCAACCCAATGAAGCCGGGACTCCGTACGGTGAGGGCCAGGCCGACGGACAGATACGAAACTGGGCCGATCCGACGATAGCGGCTTTCGAGCTCAAAGCCGATCGTGGTCTCCCCGAGGTACGAGCCGGCAACGAAGCCGTCAGGCGCGCTGCTTTCCAGGTCCCCAGCCGCGAAACTGCGGGTTTCGACTGCAACAGCCAATGCCGTGCCGAATCCCCATGAACCGCGGGAGCGCCCGCGCACGAGCCCGACACTTGCCGTAGCAAGCGCGCGAAGCGTCGGCGTGCGCAAACGCGGGGGCAACACGGCAAACGCGACGTAGGGTCCGTTGACCGTGCCTCGTCTGTCGCCCAACCACTCCCATTGGTACCCGAGTCCAGCGTCAAGCTGCCTATGCGCCCGAGACGATACCAGCTGCAAGGGGTACACTCCCAGCCGCAACGAGGGCCCAGTCGCCGCTCCCGAGCATGCATCAGTCGAGTGGCCGCGAGCCCCGCCCCCGAGACAGCCCCCAGCGGGTACGGGCAGCCTACCCACGAATTGATTCACGCCGACGTGTGCTCGAAGCGGTGGCAACACCACCGGAACTGCAATGCAGCCGCAAAGGCCGCACGCAAAGGACAATGCAACCCAAGCCCACCCGAGCTCCACAACTCGTCGCCGCCGCCTGCAGGAACTCGTATTCGGGACCATCCGAGCGCTGCTTGTCGCGCGTGGCACCGATTTCGGCCATGCTGTGAGCCCATGGCTCTCCCCTTCGACCCGATCGCGATCCTCGGCTATGGCCACTTCGGCCGCGCGCTGAGCGCGCTGGCCTCGGATGCCGGGTTGAAGGTGCGCGTCTACGACCCCCACGTCGCTGTGCCGGCGGCCCAGCGGGCACCGACGCTGCAAGCGTGTCTGTCGGGCGCGCCGTGTGCCTTGCTGGCAGTGCCCATGGAGGCCTTCCGAGACGTACTTGGCGGAATCCGGCCCCTGCTCTCGCGCGAAAGCGTGGTCATCGACGTGACGTCCGTGAAGCGGCCGGCGGTTCAGGCCTGTCGCGACCTGCTCGGCGACGTCATCCCCTGGGTCGCTACCCATCCACTTTTCGGACCCGCGAGTCTCGCGCGCGGCGAGCCGCTGCAAGCGGTGGTCTGCCCCGATACCCCGCACCATTCCGCCCGAGCACAGGTGGAGGCGCTCTACCACAGACTGGGCTGCCGCATCATCCTGCAGGACTCCGATGGGCATGACCAACTGATGGCCGAGACGCACGCGCTCGCCTTCTTTATCGCCAAGGGCATGCTGAGTATCGGGGCGGGACAAGGTCAGCAGGGTGTACCCCCTTCCTTTGGCGCGATGGCGAGCACCATTGAAACCGTGCGCAGCGATGCCGGACACCTCTTCTTTTCGATCCAGCATGCCAACCCGCATGCGGCGGCCGCCCGCAAGCGGCTGCTCGACGCGCTCGGTCGTATTCACGACGAGCTCGCCGCGGTCAAGCAGTCGCCCACTTCCGCCGCCGAGCGGCTCGCGATTCCTACCGCTCCGCCGCCCGAGCTGGCCGACACGCGGGAAGCCATCGATGTTATCGATGCCTCGATCGTTCAGCTGCTCGCGCAGCGTGCTCAGCTGGCTCGCCGTGCCGCCCGGGTCAAGGCGGAAGGCGGCCGCGCGGTGCACGATCCCGCACGCGAGCACCGGCTGCTGGAAGCCCGTCGCGAAGCCGCGACTGGAGCCGACCTCGATCCAGACGCCACGGCCGACGTGTTCGAGGCCATCCTGCGCCTGAGTCGCACCGAGCAACACCGCTGGCTCGACGCGCACACGCGCACTAGCCAAAAACCGCCTGTGCGACCTTGACCAGCTGCACAAGACCCAGGAACGTCGCGATGACCACGACGAAGCTCGCGGCCAGGTTGCTCCACAGGCGATTGCGATAGCCCTTCATCAACCGAGACTGATTGACCGCCACCACGAGAAAAACCGCAATTAGAGGCAGAATCAGGCCGTTGGCGGCCTGGGCAAACAGGATCACGTGAACGGGCTTCTTGCCGAGCAGGGCCAGTATGCTCCCGGCCAAGAGAACCAACATCCAGACGGATCGGGTACGTCGGCCCTCGAGGCCTTCGTTCCAGGCAAAGGCATCGCTTGCTGCGTACGCCGCCGCCAAGGGAGCGGTGATGGCACTGGTCGTTCCGGCGGCCAGCAGGCCACACGCGAAAAGGGACCTGGCGATTCCACCCGCAACCGGTTCGAGCTGGGCGGCCATCTCGGGCAAGCCGATCGATGTGCTGTCAAGCCCGCGAAAGGCTACGCTGGCCGTGCACAACACCGCGAAGGTCACAAAGCCCCCACCGACGATCGCTGCGACGGTGTCGATCCGGCTGGCGCGCAGTGCTTCCCCAGGCGGAAGGCCCGCCGGCCATTTCTCCATCACCGAGCGCGAATGCAGGAAGAGGTTGTAGGGCACGACCGTGGTCCCCACGAGGGCCAAGGCGGTGAGCGCGGCGGCGGGTGGAAGGGTGGGAGGCAGCGACGCTCTGACGATCGCGCCAAGGTCCGGCCCCACCAGCAGCATGCTGAGCACGAACATGCCGCTCATCGCCAGCACCAAGGCCACCAACAGGCGCTCGAGCGTTCGATAGCGGCCTGTCCAGAGCGCGACGAATGAGAAGGCGGAGATGCCTGCAACGGACCACGACAGACCACCGGAGGTCAAGAGATCGGCCCCAACTGCCGCGCCAAGGATGTTGCCCGTCTGGAAGGCCGCGTTGCCGGCGACGATGGCACAGACCACGATGAAAACCACGGACGCCCGCAGGAGCGGCGTCGAAAAGCTCTCACGCAACGCTTGCGCAAGCCCCCTTCGAGCGACCAGGCCTAAGCGGCCAGCCATCTCCTGCAATACCACGGCGGCAAACACCGCAAAGATCAGACACCAAAGCAGCCGATAGCCATGGCGGGCTCCGGCGAGGCTGGCTGTGGTTACCGTGCCTGGACCGATAAAGGCGGCAGCCACGATGAATCCGGGTCCAAAACGGCGCATGCTGCTATCGGCTCGCTAGCCTGAATCGATCGCCCATTTCGAGACTTCCCCACCGCGGAGGTTGGCCCTATGGCGGTGATCGACCTTACCCGAAACAACGTTCTGGGACCATCGTGTGCGTGCGAGTCGGTCTGCATTAGCCCGCATCTGTGCAGGCAGAGGGCCGGGCGCCGCCGGCAAGGCGCGACGACGAGGAATACTGCGGGTCTGATGATCGATCAGATATCTTGAGAGAAAGTTTGGCGACGGCGTATTGCAGGCTGGACGATTCGGCAGCGGGTTGCGACGACATCGTGGTCGGGGTCGTGGTCGTGGTCGGTCCGAGGCAACCTAGGCAGTGGTGAGTCTCGTGGGCGGGTGCTTGGTCAGGGGCAGGGGCTGGGTCGGGGCCTGACACGGGGTCGGGATCGCGGTCGTGGGCCTCGGTCCCTGTCTCGGCCTCGGTCCCTGTCTTGAGCCTGGGTCCCTGAACTGCTGCCCATCCCTAAGGCCCGCGGAAGAATAACTCGTCGAGGCCGGCTGCGCAGGGTGGATGCGATAGGTTTTTTCTACACCACATGTGCCGGATCATCAGACTGACCCGACGCCCTAGTAGCAGGCGGTGTCTTGTGCGGGATCCAGGTTGAGGACCCACGGGTACGTGACCGTCGTCGATCCGAGTGTCGCAAGCGCCGGGAAGCGCCAGGAACGGACCGCACGGACTATACAGCGTTCCACATCGGGGTCACCCATGCTCGAAGCAGCGAGGTTCGCGCGCTCGACCTCGCCGCT
>JAKSBK010000022.1 GCA_022361155.1 Pseudomonadota bacterium | reverse complement strand
CCGCTGTCAGTGAACGTGTGGCGTTGCCTCGAGCGTCTCCCCCGCCCTGTTGTCAGGCGCGAAGGCTCATGGCACGCTCGCGCAACCTCGTCGGCGCCACCGGAACCCAATCCTCGCGTGGTCAACGCCGGTCAGTGCGGTGCCCGCCGTCGTTGTTCACGACGACAGCCTGATCACGTTCTGTTCGATGCCGCCATCGGGAAGTAGCGCGTCCGCTGCCGCTTGCCGACGCTGCGCACCCGGCCCGCTCGCTTAAGCACCGCCATGGGTCGCTGCAGTTCGACCGGCGTCGCGCCCAGCTGTGGGGCCAGCACGCTCATCGTCTGCCCCGGCTGGGCACAGAGCGCCTCATAAAGACGCTCCCCGAGCGCCGCGATCTGCTCGGGCGTTCGACGGCCGCTCGGACTGCCGCGCTGAGGCCGCGTCGGCTTGGGCACAGCCGTCGGCGCGCCCAAGGCACGGTACACGGCTGCGCTCGCCGCGGCACGTACCGCGGCGAGGTGCTCACCCACCAGTTGCTCGATCTGTCGTTCCAACTGCTCGATGTTTGTTGTGGTCATGCCACCGAGTCGCACGCCTCGATCCAGGACTCAACCTCGCCCCTGAACAGTTACGCTCATAGCGGGGTGTACCTGAGATCGACCACGCTTGAGCAGATAACCCTTCCGCCCGCTTTGATCGTCATTTCCACGGTTCCGTGGCCGCCATTTTCGGTGAACGTCACGGCGCCACGCAAACGATTCTTCCAGATCTCGCTGTCCGGATAGGTCTTGCTGCACGTGACATCGAGCTGAACCATGCACCCGTCGGGCGTCCATTCGTTGTTGCCCGTACAGTCGCCCGTGGGCTGGCCGTTTTGCCTGAAACGGGCGACTGTATCGATGTCGGGACAGTCGCCAGACGTAGGGATCCCTCGCAGGCGATACGTGCCGTCCGGGTTGCAGACCGGGCCGTCGGCAACCTGTGCGGCGCATCCCGTCAGCAGACAGAGAAGCGCTGCCCTTATGGTTTCATGTGCCATTTCTTCCCTCGTCTGGTCCACATGCTGCCGCGAGCGCCGCTCCTATCAACACGATCACTCTTAGTCGCATGTTTCTCCTGTGTTGCGCTGTGGGTGCGATTCGGACTGTAGCTCCTCACCGGCTGCCCTCCACAGGAAACTTCGACGGTGTAACCGGTCACTGAAGGTACCCGCGTCGCATTCTCGGTGCTTGGACCCGTACCCTCAGCGCACACATGCTTGTCCTGCCAGCTCCAAGCAGGCGAGCCAACGAGATGGGGGGCGGCCCCAAGACCTCAGGACGGGATCTACCCGGGCTCGTTTTTCCCCGAGCACGCCGCACAGTTCCCCTCGCGGTTGCCAAGCACGGCGTTGGGCAACCGCAACCAAGCAGCGAGTGAAGTGTACGCGCATGAGACCCCCTGCCACGCAAGTGGCACTGTGCCTGTGATCGTCCGCCCCACCGCGGATTGAGTATGCCCGATGGTTGTCTGACAGGCAACCTCCAAGACGGCTGAGTTCCGTACTTTCTGTCCGGTGTCAGTCGACTCCAAGTCGTTGCCCCGCATGCTGGGCGCTCGCATCGCGCAGCTGCGTGAAGTCCAAGGGCTTACCCAGGAACGTCTTGCATGGGAGGCGGGCTTTCGCAGCAAGGGGTACCTTAGTCGCATCGAGGCGGGTTTGAGACTCCCCTCACTCGACGCTCTCGACAAGATCGCGCAACGTCTCGGCGTGGAGGTCAGGGACCTGCTCATCTTCCCAGAGCGAAGCCGCCTAGATCGGGCCATGGAGGCACTGCGGGGCAGTCACCTGCTCGTAAAGCAGGTGCTCTCGGGCAAACGCTAGCCAACTGAGGGCCCGCCGCTCGGCGTCCCTGCAACGGTCGGGGCGACCTGACCCGCGTTGAGGTTTGGGATATCCAGGCGGGTGCGGCGGTGGCGGCTCGCAGCTGGAGCCCACGGTCACCGGCCGGACTTTTTCGCGTCCCTACGGGCTCCTGATGTGCCGGAGCCGCACAACGGCGCGGCAAAGGTACACGAACCCAAACGCTGAGCGTGCAGCGCTGCGTGGGACTGCGAAGGTCCCGTCGGGTGCTGCCCGGATCGGAGGCGGGTCGCTGACGGCCGCTAACCAGGCGCTGCCTCAGCGCCGTGGAAATGGCACATGAACCGCGTCCCGTGCGGGAACTGCGCCCCACGGATTCCTCGACGCCAGGCTTCGAGCGCGGCGCGGTAGGCCGTGCGGAAGGCGCGCACGGCCGCGACCGCCTCGGGGCCAGTCCTCGTTTCCTCCACGGCGTCACGATTCACTCGGGGCCAGTCCTTACCGGCCGGGCCCCGGTGAACAGACGGAGAACACGACCGGCGACGCTTTCGGTAGGGACAACTGTCCGCGTCCAATGCGCACGCCCCAGGTCGGAGTTCGGGCTGAGTTGAACGCTTGTGGCTTGGTAGGGGTAGGGCGTAGGGACAACCTCCCGTTTCCGGTGCGCATGCCTTACCCGTTTGGGACGGCTGCGGGTAGCCTCAGCGGGTCGTCCCCGTTGACGTTGACCTCTTTGGCGCATCGAATGGCTCCGCGGAAGCTCCATGGAGTGGCCAGCATCGCCTTCGATATGCCTAGCAGCCGCGCGGTTGCGCGCGGGAAACTTCGGGAAGCTCGGGCCCGCTGTGGGGTGAAATCATGCGACCAAACCGGGGTCACTTACTATGTTGATTGAACTTGAGATGCCGGCGAAACTGGTCGCGACGTGACGGCCACGCTCAGGGTCAGGGGGAGCCGCGAGCACCCGCCTCTTCAACGAGCGCAGTGAACTCGACTTCGAATTCGGTCAGTGCCGCCAAAACCGCCTGCGTCTTCTCCCTCATCTTGGGCTCGCGCGTTACGCCCACAAGCCGCTGATCCGGCTTATAGATCGCCGCGTGCTCGACCTCCCAGAACAATCCCACGAGCATAGGCACGACCTGGTACTCGCAAATGATCTTGTCGTTGCCCTGACAGTGACCGAAGAACTTGTGCGCAATTACGTTCTCGGCTTCGCCGCGCACATGGTCCTCCGACCAGTCGGGAAACACTCGCGACAACGCGCTCGTGACCGATTCGATCCGACCGGAAGGGAAAACAAGGACCCTGAGGCCCGCCAGATCTCGGAGGGACACAAGGCTGTAGTCGTCTGAACTCTCGGGGTCGAACAGCTTCCCTTCCTGCCGCCGGCGGAGCGCGGCGACCGCGCTTTCACAGTCCTTGATTCGGCGACGTATTACGAGCTGCTCATACCGCGCTTTCAACTCCAAGGCGATCGGCATGATCGCGTAACGAACCCGCGCTTCCAATTCCGTCAGCGCCCTCCTCACATCGGGCAGGATGTCTGCGTACTGTTCGCGAAGGCGGTCCTCGACCGTCCGGGCACTCATTCTTCAAGGAGCGCTTCGAGTTGTCGCCGAATCGCAGTTGAAGGTGGGGCATTGAAATAGAAACGCCAGTCGCCAGAGGTTTGCTCCAACAGCGCACGTTCGATTTCGTCCCTCGGTTTGTCTTCGACGAACTCCAAACTGAAGACCTTCTTCTCTTGCTGGTTGACGTAGATCTCCCGATCGAAGTTGTAGTTATAGCGGGAGCGCAGAAGCAGTTTCCGTTTCTCCAAAAGGTCTGTCATTATGTGTTCATCATGCGTCCACCTGCTTCGGTAGTCAAACTCACGGACCCGGGTTCGATCTTTGGACTACGTCCGCCAGTTGGGCCGTCCGGCTCGCGCGATGGACGCCAGAAGCGGATCGAGGTCACTCGTCCACGTCGACGTCCTTCAGATTCTTGGTGATGGGCGACTGGAGTCGGAAGACGAGTTGCGCGCAGCGGGTGCCCCTCGGTGGTCGGATGCGGCTGCGCGCCCTTTTCTTGGCCAGCCAAGCTAGCGCTTGGCCGCAAACAGCAATCCCGCCGAGGACGCACTACGCCTCGCACCGAGCGTCCGGGCTGCCGTGTGGCAGCAGCCCAACCGAGGGAGCGTGCAAATCGGTGGTCAAGGCGCGAGCATGTCGCTCGGGCCAGCGTTGGCACCCCGAGGGTGTCGACAACGTCCTGACCCTACGTGCGCT
The DNA here is from genome assembly GCA_022361155.1 of Pseudomonadota bacterium. Lineage (NCBI taxonomy): Bacteria > Pseudomonadati > Pseudomonadota > Pseudomonadota bacterium. The sequence continues at coordinate 934 of JAKSBK010000022.1, read as the reverse complement.
CGCTCAAAGCGAACGGCTCCCCCGTGCATTCGAAGTGCTACGCCGTGACTACTACGTCGCCGATGTCAGGCTCGCCGCCTGATCCGAGAGCGTTCCAGACCCGATCGGACCATCTAGCCTCGACCTTTCCGTCGGTACGCGGGCGTTCCTTGCGGCTTGCCGCGCTTGCTGCCGCTTGGTATCAAGGCGTGCATGACAGAAGAGCAGGTGGAGGACCTTTTGGACGAACATTGGCACACGTGGGCTGGTTCCGCGCATCGGGAGGGTCAGGGCTATGTGGTTTGCCTCACGCCACTCGCCTCTGAGCACGAGCTAACCATCATGGTTGAAGATCAGTCGCGAACCGGATACTCGCCTCGCTCGTTCGAGGAGGCGATCCGAGACATCGCAACCAAGGTCGCGCCCGAAGTTCCACTGATATGGGATTAGCAGCGCTGGAGATTGCGCTGGAGACCGACCGTGGTTGCCGGCAGAGGATCGCCGTGGCCGAGCGCGGCGGTGGCTTTGCGAGCGCGATGGAGCGGGTGGTGCGGTCGCAACGGTCCCTGTTGGGTGATCAAGAGAGCCCGAAGCGTACAGCGATAGCGGTGCTGTGCACGGCGAGGCTGGCGACGGACGGAGCGATGCGGCCGGATGCCGTGATCCGGGCCGCACGGGCTCGCGGTTGTGAGGGTTGGCGCTATCCTGGCGCTGGGGCGACGTGGACGTGATGCAGCCACCGCATCAGATAGGTCCCCGCCGGGAACTGCACGGAGCGGAGGCCCTGTCGCCATTGATGCAGGGCATCGCGGTAGGCGGTGCGGAAGGCGCGCAGCGCGGCGACGGCGGCTCGGTAGGCTTCGGGTTGATGGCGACCGACGGCGAAGCTCGGATTGCACGTGCCTTGGAGCTCAGGGGTGGTAGCGCGTTTTTGTGGCGAGACGGACAGGACCTT
>JAKSBK010000021.1 GCA_022361155.1 Pseudomonadota bacterium | reverse complement strand
CCGACCGATGCACCTGCCTCACCCCGCGGCTCCATCGGGCACGCCGGCTCTATCGGGCACGGCTCCCCGCACTGGCGCCTGATGTGCTACATCGGTCGCGAATGCGTAGCTTCGAGTTCATTACGCCGGTAGGGGCATCGCGACCGGTGTTGGTCGAGATTCCCCACGCAGGGCTCGCCATCCCCGAGGAAGTGCTGGCGCAGGCCGATCTTCCCATGGACACCGTCCTGCGAGACGCCGACATCTATGTCGATCAACTCTTCGCCAACGCGCCCAAGCTCGACGCAACCATGCTGGTGGCGCGGCACAGCCGCTACGTGGTGGATCTCAACCGCGCGCACGACGACGTTGATGCCGACACCGTGGCCGACCACCCAGCGCCCGTGGCCTGGCAGCCGCGAGGCGTGGTTTGGCGGACAACGACCGACGGCCATGCGGTCATGAAGCAGCCGTTGACCTACCGTGCGCTGTGCGAACGCTTGCAGCGCTACTACTATCCCTACCACAGCCGGTTGCGCCAAACGATGGAGCAGCTCAGGGCCCAAACGGGATATGCAATCCTGATCGCGGGGCACTCGATGCCTTCTGCCGGCCGCTCCCAACATCGTGATCCCGGTGCCCGAAGAGCCGATGTGGTGCCGGGCACACACGGCGGCAGTACCGCGGCAGCGGGCGTCATCGACCTGATCGACGCGCACTTCCGCTCTGCTGGGCTCACGGTAATGCACGACGATCCGTACCGTGGCGGCTGGACAACGGTTCACTACGGCCAGCCCGACAAAGGCTGGCACGCGATTCAGATCGAGCTCAATCGGGCGCTCTACGTAGACGAAGCAACCAGCGAACCGCGGGAGCAGGATTTCGAGCGCCTGCGGGCCGTGCTCGACGACCTGGTGCGCAAGCTGACGCGGTGCGATCCACGGTCGCTGTGAACGCGCGTCCGTACCGTGCGACTACACCGCTTCCATCACGACCGGGCTCGAACGCACTTCCAGCCGGTAGCGGCTGTTCGCGGTCTGCAAGAAGAACACGTCGCTGCCACAAAGCTTCAAGATACGCTTGACCGAAGTGGTCACGTATTCATGCAAGCCGTCCGGGAATTCCACGATGACCACATCACCGTACTTGGGTGGCCGTACGAGACGCCCTACAACTACCCGCCCGCCCTTGCGGCCCAGCTTGCGGAGGACTACGTCCACACTTTCGAGGCTAGCACAGCCCCGGCACGGGGCAAAGCGTGATGATGCTTGCCATTGTTTCTTGGGGCCCGCGGAAGAATAACCCGTGTGTTTCGGTGAGGACCGGGCGCCGCTGGCGAGGCGTGACGACGAGGAGTATTGGGGATACTTCGAGGAGGAGCAACATAGCCAGCTGTGGCCAGAATCGGCGAAATGGATGAGTTGTTCTTCCGCGGGCCCTTAGGGACTGCTTTGCCATGAGCACCCAGCGAGAGGACTTTCTCGACCGCTTGCGCAAGGGCGCCCTGGTGTTTGACGGGGCCATGGGCACCGCGCTGTACGAGCACGGGATCCTGTACAGCGCCAACTTCGATGAGATCAACCTCTCGCGACCCGAGCTTGTGGGACGGATCCACCAGGAGCATCTGGATGCGGGCGCACAGGTCCTCACCACGAACACCTTCGGCGCCAACAGCCGGCGCCTCCAGTCGTACGGGTTGGAACGCCGCGTCGGGGAGATCAACGCCGCAGGTGCGCGTATCGCGAGGGAAGTGTCGCAGAGCAACGCCTACGTTGCCGCTTCGGTTGGGCCTACGGGAGTGCTGTTGAAAGCCCTGCCACCCGAGCAGCGGGGAGCATTGAAGACAATCTTTCGGGAGCAGTGCGACCTGTTGCAGGAGCAACCCGTCGATCTGCTGCTGCTCGAGACCTTCCGCCAGCCCGAGGAGCTTGCCCTGGCGCTCGAGGCAGCGCTCGAGGCAGCGGCGGGCAGATTGCCAGTGGTCGCGCAGCTATCCTTCGACCCTTTTGGAACCATGGCGGACGGCTCGGGCCCCGAGGTCATGGCCAGCCGCTTGCGCGACTGGGGTGCCGACGCGATCGGTGTCAACTGCGCGGACGGTCCGGCCGGCGTGTATGAGATGGTGACCCGCATGCTGGAGCCTGGCCTGCCCGTGATCGCACAGCCCAATGCCGGGCTGCCGCAGCGGGTCGACGGGCGCTTCGCCTACATGGCGACCCCGGAGTATTTCGGACTCTACGCACGGAGGCTGTTTCGTGCGGGTGTCAAGGCCGTGGGTGGGTGTTGCGGGACGACCGCCGAGCATGTCAGACGGATCGCGGCCGCGGCGCGCATGCAGAGCGCCGCAGGACACAAAGAGCAGGGTGGCGGCATGCGCGAGGAAGCCCGGACACGGCTCGTCCATGCCGCACCGGGCGTGCAGCCCGTTGCTACCCACGACAAGGGAATCCTGGGAGCCAAGCTGGGCCGGGAATTCCTAGTCTCGGTCGAAGTGAACCCGCCTCCCGGGCTCCACCTCGACAAGGCCATGCGGAGCGCGCAAGCGCTGCGAGACGGTGGTGTGGACGTCATCAACGTGGCCGATGGGCCGCGTGCCAGCGCCCGCACCGGCAACTTGGCGCTGTGCTTGCGCATTCAGCAGCAACTTGCGCTCCCGTCGCTGATGCATGTAACGACCCGTGACCGCAACCTGCTCGGCCTCGTCGCCCACCTGCTCACCGCGCACGAGCTCGGTGTACACAATCTGGTCGTTGTCAGCGGGGATCCGCCGAAACTGGGCGACTTTCCCAACGCGACCGCGGTCTACGACGTCGATTCGGTGGGGCTGCTGCGCATCGTCCGCGGGTTGAATCTGGGGATCGACCCCGGGGGCAAGCCGCTGGGCGGTGCGACCTCGTTCCTATGCGCCACCGGCGCGGACCCATCGGCGATCGACTACGAGCGTGAGCTGCGCAGGCTGCGAGCCAAAATCGAAGCCGGGGCCGAATTCGTCATGACACAGCCCGTCTACGACCCTGAGGTGCTGCAGCGTTTCTTGAAGGACGTCGAGTCGTTGCATGTGCCGGTGCTCGTGGGACTGTTGCCGCTCGCTAGTTTCCGTAATGCCGAATTCTTGCACAACGAAGTCCCGGGGATGAGCGTGCCCGAATCGGTACGTGAGCGCATGCGGCGCGTCGGCTCCGGCCCCAAAGCGAGAGCGACGGGGGTTGGGATCGCACGGGAGATGCTCAGCGCTGTCAAGGACAAGGTCGCCGGCGCCTACATTATCCCGTCCTTCGGACGCCACGAGGCTGCCCTGCAGATCATCGAAGGTATCGTTCGCTAGTGTCAGTGCAGCGGCGACACTCGGCGCCGCTGGCGGCGGTCCTTTTGGCTGGCTGCGGCACCCTGTCGTACGTGCCGCGGCACCCCCACCGCGCCGCCCAATCCGCGCTCGAGGCGTTCGCCGCTTCGCGGCAACAGCTTCGATCGCTGCGCGCCGAGGCCCGGGTCGATCAGCGCGGAACGCAAGGACGTGTACGCGGCACGGTATGGATGTTCGTCGAGCGGCCCGACCGAGTGCGCTTCGACGTGATGACGCAGTTCGGGCCCGCGTCCACCCTGACCAGCGCGCAAGGCCGTTTCGCGCTCAACGATCACAAGGAACGCCGCTTCCTCAAGGGGCCAAGCTGCTCCTCCAACATCGCCAGGCTGCTGGGAATCACCTTGTCCGCCGCCGAAGTCACGGCGATGCTGCTTGGACAGGTCGTCTCGCTGGCCCCCGCCCGTGCGCACGCGGTGAGCCGGAGCGGGATCCGTTGGGACCCGCGCGGCTTCTACCGGATTGTCCTCGGACTGCCGGATCGACGACGCAAGGAGCTCGATTTGGCCTTGCCCGCGGAGCAGGCCGGGCTGCCGCTCGCGCGCCAGAAACTGCGGCTGCGCCGAGTCGAGGTTTTTGACGCGCAAGGACGCTCCCTGTGGCGAGTAGCCTACCAGGACTATAGAATCGTGGCGCTCGAGGGGCAGGCGGCTCGAAGCGACGGCGTCGTGATGCCCTTTAGGGTGCATTTCGAGCACCAGGATCGAGAACAGGACGTGCTCGTGCGCTTCAAGGATATGACGCTCAATCCGCAGATCCCCACGAGCGCATTTCAACAGCGGCCGCCGCCGGGCCGGATCGTGCGCTGGGTCACCTGCAACGGGGCCGGCCCATGAGCGGCCGCGGTTGCGAGCCCGAGCCTGACGCATTCCACCCGGTATCGACGCGGCTGGTGCCTCGCTTCGCCGGCACGCCGACCTTCTTGCGGCTGCCGCAGCACGCGGATCCTTCGGACGTGGATGTGATGATCTGCGGCGTGCCTTTCGATGGCGGTACCACGTTCCGGCCCGGTGCGCGCTTCGGACCTCGCGGTGTCCGAAACGCCAGCGCGCTGACGCGCGGCTACCACCCGGCGCAGGGCGTGGACCTGTTCCGCGCCTTGCGCTGCTGCGACGGCGGAGACGTGCTGAGCGTCCCGATGCAGCTCACGGAGACCCTGGATCGCATCGAGCAACGCGTTTCCGACATCGTCACCGCAGGGGCAACGCCCGTGTTGGTGGGCGGCGACCACACCATCAGCATCGGAGCCTTGCGCGCCCTGGCCAAGCATCACGGCCCGCTCGCGATGCTGCATTTCGACGCCCATAGCGACACCTTCGGGCCCGCCTGGGGCGTCGACCTGCACCATGGATCGGTTTTTCGCAAGGCACTCGAAGAGGGGTTGCTGCGAACGCGCGACGTGCTGCAGGTCGGGATTCGGGGACCGTTCGCGAGCGCAGACGACCTGAAGCTTGCGGAACAAGCCGGTTTCGAAATCCGTTTCGTGGACGACGTGAAGCGTGACCTCGCCGCGGTGGGCGCCGAGCTAAGCGCCTTCCGAACGCGAGGACCCTGCTACGTGAGCTTCGATGTCGACGCCATCGACCCGGCGTATGCGCCTGGCACCGGCACGCCCGTGCCCGGAGGGTTGACGAGCTACGAGGCGCTCTTCCTGGTTCGAGCCTTGACCGGCGTGCAGCTCGCGGGCTTCGATCTGGTCGAGATCTCGCCCGACCACGACGTGGCGGGTATCACGACCCTGCTCGGCGCCACGCTGCTCGCGGAAGTGCTGGCCAGCCTGGCCGCCAGCAGCCGATCCACGCCTTCGGCAGCGCCCGATGCCCGGAGGAGCCGCTGAGCAAGGACTGCACCCGTCGCAGCCAGCCCATGCCCCAGCCGCTGCTCGAGCTGCGCGACCTCGTCACGTCGTTTTCGACGCCCCGGGGGGTTGTCCGGGCCGCCGACCGCGTCTCGCTCGAGGTGGCCGAGGGGGCCACGCTGGGCGTGGTCGGCGAGAGCGGCTCGGGCAAGAGCGTGACCTTTTTGTCGGTCATGCGCCTGATCGGCTGGCCGGGGCGCATCGAGAGCGGCTCGGTGCTGTTCGCTGGGCGCGAGCTGCTGTCGCTGCCGGCGCGTCAGCTGCGCGCGCTGCGAGGCAGCCAGATTGCGATGGTGTTCCAAGAACCCATGACCTCGCTCAACCCGGTGTATACGGTCGGGCAGCAGCTGTGCGAGGCAATACGGCAGCACCAACGCGTCTCGGTTGCCGACGCCAGGCGCCGCGCGATCGCGCTTCTGGAGACCGTGGGAATTGGCGCCGCCGCCGAGCGCGTCGATGCGTATCCTCACCAGCTGTCGGGTGGTATGCGCCAGCGGGTCATGATCGCGATCGCACTGAGCTGCGGGCCCAGGCTGCTGATAGCAGATGAGCCGACCACTGCGTTGGATGTGACCATCCAGTCGCAGATTCTCGCCCTGCTCGAACGCCTGCAGGCCGAGCTCAACATGAGCATTGTGCTGATAACGCACGATCTGGGGGTAGTGGCATCCCTGGCCCAGGAGATCGTCGTGATGTACGCTGCAAAGGTCGTGGAGCGCGCGCCGGCCGAGGAGCTGCTCGCGCGGCCGCTGCATCCCTACACCGCGGGCCTGCTCGCGAGCGTGCCGGGCCTGGGTGCCAACCGCGGCAAACGGCGACTGCCGGCCCTGGCTGGAAGGGTGCCCGACCTGGCGCAGCCGCCGACCGGCTGCCGCTTCCGTGACCGCTGCCCCGAGGCCGTAGCGACCTGCTCGGCGCACGAGCCCGAGCTGCGATCCTTGCCGGGCCGTCGCCACGTCGCCTGCCACGTGGCGTGGGAGCGAGCAAGAGCGCGGCCATGATCGCTAGCCCGGAGCCCCTGATCTCGACGCAGGGCCTGCACGTCGGCTTCCGGGTGGGCTCGGGCTGGCTCGCTCGAGCCAAGCGCTGGTTGGGAGCGGTCCAGGATGTATCGATTGCGATTCAAAAGGGCGAAACGCTTGGACTGGTGGGCGAATCCGGTTGCGGCAAGAGCACGCTGGGCCGCGCCCTGCTGAGGCTGGTCGAGCCGGCCGCCGGGCGCATATTGCTCGAAGGGCAGGACATCACCCGCCTGGGTCCTTCGGAGCTGAGGCCGCTGCGCCGCAGGATGCAGATCGTATTCCAGGACCCCTACAGCTCGCTCAACCCGAGGTTGAGGGTTCGCGCGGCCCTGGGCGAGGCCATGCGGGTGCACCGTCTGGTTGAAGGCGCGTCCGAAGAGGAGCAACGCGTGGCCGCGCTTCTCGAGCGGGTGGGCCTGGAACCTGCACACATGCGCCGCTATCCGGGTGAATTCTCGGGTGGCCAGCGCCAGCGCATAGGCATCGCACGCGCTCTGGCCGTCGAGCCCCGGTTCGTGGTGGCCGATGAGCCCGTGAGCTCGCTCGATGTCTCGGTGCAGGCCCAGATATGCAACTTGCTGAAGGATCTTCAGGAGGAGCTGGGGCTCGGCTACCTGTTCGTTGCTCACGACCTGAACGTCGTGGAGTTCATGAGCCACAGAATAGCCGTGATGTACCTAGGTCGTATCGTCGAGCTGGCGTCGGCCCAAAGGCTTTGCGCCGAGCCCCGGCACCCCTACACCAAAGCGCTGCTGGGCTCCGTCCGGCTGCTGGATCGCGATCGCGGTGCCGGCCACGCGCTGCTGAAGGGCGACGTGCCGAATCCCCTGGACCCACCCGCCGGCTGCGGCTTTCATCCGCGTTGCCCGGTCGCACAAAACGGTCTATGCGACGTGGAGATTCCGGCGCTGAGGCCGGTGGAAGAGGACCGCTGGGTGAGCTGCCATCTGGCCGAAGAGCAGACCCCGCCCGAGCGTCAGCCAAAGTACAATTGAAATCCTCAGGGGTCGGGTCAGAATGACTTTGCCCTTTCGATTCCGATCCATCCCGCCCGGCGCTGTTGCGCCGCCTTCAAAGTCCGTGACGGCCCTTGCGCATGTCGCACGATCGGGGCGCTTCGGTGTTGACCGGCGCCCTGCCGATCTGTACATGATGTGTCCAACGTTTGACCGGTACGTTCGGCCCGCGGGCTTTCCGCAACACATGCACCCATTTCAGTCCGTGATCCTGCTGGCAGCCGTAGCAGCGGCAGCTGGCTGTGGTGCGGTTCCTTCTGCAGAGCAGGCGCAGCAATCGATGAAACAGTACGAGCTTGCAGTTGGGCTGCGCGAGGAAGGAAACGTCGCCGACGCGTACCGTGCACTTCATCGAGCGTTGGAGCTCGACCCGAACAACGCCTATGCGCACCTGCTCATCGCCAAGATGTTCCTGCTGAGCCGGGCCGAAAGCACTGCCGAAAACGATAAGAAAGCCGAGGAGCACTACCTGCGGGTCGTGCGGCTGGGTACCGAGCCGGAGCGCCCGCGGCATGATCTCGTGGTGGAGGCGCAGAATGACCTCGGCGTGCTGTACATTCACCGCGAGCGCTATGCGGATGCGATCCGGCAGCTCAGCGCGGCGGCCAACAACCTGTTCAACCGACATGCGCACTTCGCCTGGGGCAACCTGGGTTGGGCCTACTACCTGGCAGCGGACTACGACAGCGCGCTCACAGCCCTCTCAAGAGCCGTAAAACTTCACCGACACTTCTGTGTAGGGTACTTTCGACTAGGAAAGACCTACGTGGCCAAGGGAGACCATCAGCGAGCGGAGGAGGCGTTCACCCACGCCCTTCAAGCGGACGAGCGCTGCCGGCACTTCCAGGAGGCGTGGCACCTCAGGGGTGAGTCCCGCGCGCACCTCAAGCACCGCAAGGATGCGATCGGTGACTTCGAACGCTGCGTGGAGCTCGGTGCTTACACGGCGGCTGGCCAAGCCTGTAGCCGCTACCTGGAGGCCAGCCACTGATGGAGTCGATCGGCCAGCAGCTCCGGCACGAGCGCGAGCTGCGCCAGCTGTCGTTGGCGGAGATCTCTCGAACGACTCGCATCTCGGTGCGGGTGCTGAAGCTCATCGAGGACGATCGTTTCGATGAGCTGCCCGGGGAGGTGTTCGCAAAGGGCTTTCTGCGGGCCTACGCGCGGGCAGTTGGAGCCGATGACAGCGACATCGTGCGGTCGTACGAACGCCAGAGCTGCCCGGAAGCGACTCCCGTGCCCCTGGCCGCCGCAGCCCCGCCCGAGCGCGGGCGGCGCTTCGGAATCGCGATCGCGCTGGTCATCCTGGTGATTCTCTTCACGCTGGCACTGTCCGTGGTGTTGCGTCCCCGTCACCGCAATGCTCCGATCGAGTTGTCGCGGGGACCAACGCCGGGCGCTGCTCAGCGTCAAGGCTCAGCCAGCGAGCGGGCCCCGCGAATCAGCAGTCGCGATCATGGTCAAGACCCGGGCCCTACTGCTTCGAGCCGTCGACTACGGAGAAGCTGACCGGATCGTCAGCCTGTTGACCGAGACCGAAGGCGTAATCTCCGCGATCGCTCGGGGCGCCCGGCGCAGCCGGCGTCGCTTTTCCGGCACTCTTCAGAGTCTGTGCGTGCTGAGGGTGGGACTCGGGCGGACGCGAGGCTCGCTCGGCGCGCTGGAGCTGGCAGAGGTCGAGGAGGCGTTCCCGGCACTGCTCGGCGACCTCGGACGCATGCAGCAGGCTGGCGACGCGCTGCGTTTGGTTCGCCACCTGGTCGCGGAACGGCAGGCCGAACCAGGACTCTTCGCCCTGTGCGTACAGTTGATGCGCCTGCTCTCCGAACGGGATGCGCCCCCGGCGGCGCTGCCGGTGTGCTTCGAGCTGCGGGCGTTGTCGGTCGTGGGCTTCGCCCCGGCATTCGACGCGTGCGGATCGTGCGGAAAGCGGCCCTCTTGCACGCAATCCAGCGAGTTCGACCCTCGCTCAGGCGCGCTGCGCTGCCGGGCGTGCGGAGGGGGCCCGATCCGACTTGGGCCGGAGCTCAGGAGGCGCGCGCGGCTGGCCACGACCAGCGCCTGGGTGGAGGCGGGCAAGGGCTGCGAGCACGAGGATCTCACGACCCTTCGCCGGACGGCGGCGGCCTTTCGAAGACTGCGCTGCCAGCTGCCCGAGTGATCCATGCGTACTTTTGCTGCTTCGGGTCTGAGGCTACACTGATCCGAGGCCGGTCTATTGAGCCCTCGAACCTCCAACGGTAACGACGGCGCTTGCCTCCGGGGCCCGTATGGGCGACGCCGGGGCGCGGGCGACCAGCGACTGTTGTTGACTCGTCCGACCGCACGGGGCCGATCCGGGCCCCATGGTCCGCGCCACGCCTTGGAGGCGAGTGACCCATCCCAATAGCAAGGACGGAGTACGCGAGGAGTTCCTCTCGGAAGCACAGGACTTGATCGAGAACCTGTCGCGCGACTTGCTCATGCTGGATCACGCACAGAAAGAGGGCTCCCCAGACCCGGATTTGCTCAACGACCTGTTTCGCGGGGTCCACACCGTCAAGGGACTGGCGGGCATGTTCGGCTACGCGCCGATCGCAAAGCTCGCGCACCACTTGGAGGATCTGCTCGACAACCTGAGGCTGGGCCGAATCAGCCTCAGCCAGGAAACGCTTGACTTGCTGTTCGAGGGTGTGGACGCCTTCCAGCGCCTCTTGGCAGAGGCGAAGGATCCCAAGACCACGGCCGAGGTGGACTTGGACCGCTTCACCCGTTCAGTCTCACTCGTCACAGCCTCGCCGCCGGCACCCGCCAACATTCTGAGCGACTACGACCTCGACCCAAACCTGCTGGCAGTGCTAACCGAGTACGAAGAACACCGGCTGCGAGCCACCCTGCAGCAGGGCATGACCCTTTTTCGCTTGCGCGTGTGCTTGCTGCTGGACGAAATCGACAGCGCGCTCGATGGAATCAAGACGCGAGCCAAGGGCGTGGCAGAAATCATCACCTACATGCCCAGCATGGGGGGAAGTGACGGCGATCAGCTCGATATCGAGATTCTGCTGGCAAGCCGCCTGGACGACGTCGACCTGCGCGAAGTGCTGGAGCTCAAGGATGCCGTCTTGCAGATTGTGGACCGGCGGCGCACTCCGAGCAGCCGTTCACCAGCCGCAACCGTACCGGCCACTACCCCGCCCGCAGCCACGACCGACTCAGGCCGGCCAGCCGCGGCCGCCAGCCCCGACGAGTTCCGCTCGTCCGGCAGTGCTCGCCGCGACGGCGGCGAGCTCGCGTCCCTGCGTTCGGTCACCAACAGCGTGCGCGTGGATATTCGAAAGCTCGACCACCTCATGAACGTGGTCGGCGAGCTCGGCATCGTGCGCGGGACGGTTGTGAGCCTGACCGAGCGTTGTCGGGCAGCGCCCGAGCTCAGGTCGCTGGCAGGGGAGCTGCAGCGCGTTCAGCGCAGCTTCGAGCGACATCTGAATGAAGCTCAGGAGGGCATTCTTGCGATCCGCATGGTCCCGCTGGGACACATCTTCGACAAGCTTGCCCGTATCGTGCGCCAGGTCGCACGGGAGCGCGGCAAGGATGTGCGGCTCGTCGTGAAGGGTTCGGAGACGGAAGTGGACAAGCTCATCGCCGAGGAACTCGCCGATCCTCTGATGCACATTGTCCGCAACGCGGTAGACCACGGCGCGGAGCCCCCTGCCATTCGGGAGGCAGCACAAAAGACGGGCACGGCGACACTCAGCATTGACGCCTTTCAGAAGGGCAATCACGTCGTTATCGAGATCAAGGACGACGGCGCTGGCATCGATCCCGGAGTGCTCCTGCAGACGGCCGTGCGCAAGGGGCTGCTGAACCAGGGAGCCGTAGGCGAGCTGTCCCGCGAAGAGCTGCTCGGTGTGATCTTCATGCCGGGTTTCAGCACGGCCGAACAGGTGACGGACATTTCAGGGCGCGGCATGGGCATGGATGTCGTGAAGACCAACATCAGCCGCTTGGGGGGAGTGATCGACGTGCAGAGTGAGTTAGGGGTCGGCACCACCTTCGTGATCACGCTTCCCATCACGCTGGCGATCATAAGCGCGCTCGTGGTGCGCGTAGCCGGACGCGCTTTTGCCGTGCCGCTTTCCACGGTTCAGGAGGCCTTGCGTCTAGAGGCTGCCAGGCTACGGACGGTCGAGCGCCGGGAAGTCTACGGTCTTCGTGGCGAGACGCTGCCCCTGTGTCGTCTCGCGCAGTTTTTTGGTTTCGCGGAAAGGCCAGCACCCCCAAAACAGTACGTGGTCGTGGTCACCCTGGCCCAGCGCCGGCTCGGGTTCGTCGTGGACGAGCTGTACGGCCAGCGCGATATCGTGATCAAGCCGCTTGGCAGGAGCTTGCAGAACGTGCGTGGCATTGCGGGTGCGACCGATCTGGGTGAGCAGCGTCTGGCGTTGGTGCTCGACGCGCCGGCGCTGCTTGAAGAGCTACTGCTCGGCGCCGAGACCGGCACGAAACGGGAACGCCAATCGGTATGAAGCCAACACCTGCGCTTGAGAGCGATCTCGATGAGCGATAGCCTGACCCGCGCCTCCATGCCTCCCGCAAAAAGCGGCGGGCATCCGCTCTTGCCGGCCGGTGATACCGTAACGGAGTTCTTGGCGTTCTGCGTCGGATCCGAGAACTACGCTCTGCCGCTTTCGGCAGTACGCGAAATCATGGCGGTGCCACCCATTACTGAGGTCCCGCGAGCACCCCCAGCGGTGATGGGTATCGTGTCCGTCAGAGGCCGTGTAACGACGGTGCTGGACGCAAGACGCAGGCTCTCGATGGGACCAACGAAGCTGTCCAGCGTGAGCCGCCTGCTTCTCGTGGCATGCGGGCAAGAGACTATGGGTCTTGTCGTCGATCGTATCTTGCAGGTGTTTCGTTTGTCGGAGGACCAGGTCGAGCACTCAGCCAAGATGGGCAGTGACACAGCCGACCACATTGTCGGCGTTGGGCGGGCAGCCTCCCGTCCCTCCCCGCTGGCCACACAAGGGCGGCGGCCCCTCGTCCAGGCACCCGACGAAGAGGACTTGTTGCTGCTCATCCTTCTTGATCCCGACCTGCTGATCAGAGATTAGACGTTGCCCCCTACCGAGACGAAACCGGCAAAGGACAGGAGTCTGGTGGGCT
>JAKSBK010000020.1 GCA_022361155.1 Pseudomonadota bacterium | reverse complement strand
GGCGCCGGCGGCATCGTAGGCCTTCGCAGCATCGACCGGATCTCCCGCATCGCGCAGATCCACGAAGTTGACCCCCTTGACGACCCGGCCGTCCTTCACGTCGAGGCAGGGGATGATGCGCGCCTTGAGCATCAGTCGCCGCTCGCCGCCAATTGGAACAGGCTCGCCGGATCGATGCGGCCGTCGTAGAGCGCCCGACCGCAGATCGCGCCCTCGAGCGGCGGATCGTCCAGGGTCATGAGCGCGGCGATGTCGTCGAGGGAGGAGATCCCGCCCGAGGCGATGACGGGGATCCCGACCGCGCCCGCCAGCTCGGCCGTGGCCGCCAGGTTGACGCCTTCCAGCGCGCCGTCCCGGTCGATGTCGGTGTAGACCAGGGCGGCGACGCCGGCGTCCTCGAACTGCCGGGCGAGGTCGACCGCCAGGACCTCGCTGACCTCGGCCCAGCCCTCGACGGCGACCCGGCCGCCGCGGGCATCGATCGACACCACCACCTGGCCCGGAAAGCGCCGGCAGGCCTCGCGCACCAGATCCGGGTCCTTCAAAGCAGCGGTGCCCAGGATGACCCGACGCACGCCGGCGGCGAGCCAGCGCTCCACCGCCGCCAGGTCGCGGATGCCGCCGCCGAGCTGAACCGGAAGCTCGACCGCCGCCAGGATGGCCTCGACCGCCGTGGCGTTCACCGCCCGGCCCTCGAAGGCGCCGTTGAGGTCGACCAGGTGAAGCCAGGTGAAGCCCGCCGCGGCGAAGTCCCGCGCCTGGGCCGCCGGGTCCGGATTGTAGAGGGTGGCCTGGCCCATCTCGCCGCGCAGTAGGCGCACGGCGGCGCCGTCCTTCAGGTCGATGGCGGGAAAGATGATCATGGCGCACCCCCCAAGTGCGATTTCCCGGCGCGAACTCCCTCTAGGAAGCGGGGATTTCGCCCGCGCCCAGTAGGTCCTTCGCATAATAGAGGCCGGTGTACCAGCGCCCGTCGATCCAGGCATAGCGCGGATGGCTGCCCCAGCAGCTGTAGCCGAGCTGCTTATAGAGCGCGATGGCCCGCTCCTGGGTCTCGCGAATGTCCAGGTTGAGGGACCTCAGGCCGGCGCCGAGCGCGGCCTCCTCGACCGCCTCGACCAGCATC
>JAKSBK010000019.1 GCA_022361155.1 Pseudomonadota bacterium | reverse complement strand
CCGACGAAGACTGCGGTTCATTTCGATGCTGTGCAGCGCATATTCGAGGAGGTCCCAACGCCGCCAGCGGGCGCCAGGGCTGGGGCCAAACGATCAGGATTCCTGTGGCGAGGCACTAGGCGCCGCGGTCGTCCAACAGGCCTGGCTCGTAATCGGGTGGCGCCTGCCGGCCCAGAAGCTGACACACCGTCGCCGCGAGGTTGGATAGTCCCCGCTGCTCGATCTCAGTGTTGAGCACGAGGCGGGATCCAGGCGCGTACAGATAGAACGGGACGGCATTGAGGCTGTGACTGGTCTTGTTTCTTGGCGCACCGCGGCTGTCCAACAGCACGGCCTTGCTCTTCTTGTCCCGCTCGTACATCTCGTCCGCGTTGCCGTGGTCCGCCGTCACCACCAGGGTCCCGTTGAGCCTCTTGACGACCTGCAACAGGCGCCCAATCTGCAGATCGACGCATTCGACCGCGATGATCGCCGCGTCGCGCTTGCCCGTGTGCCCCACCATGTCGCCGTTGGCGTAGTTCACGCGCGCGTGTTGGTAGCGACCGGTCTCGAGCTCCTGAATCAGCGCGTCGGTGATTTCGGCTGCCTTCATCCAGGGACGCTGCTCAAAGGGGACCCGGTCGCTGGGGACCTCGACGTATTTTTCGTATGCTGGATCGAACCTTCCTGTTCGATTGCCGTTCCAGAAGTAGGTGACGTGCCCGAACTTCTGGGTTTCGCTGATCGCGAGCTGCGTGATTCGGTTGCGGGCGAAATACTCGCCAAGTGTGCGGTCGATGGCCGGCGGGGCAACAAGGAAGTGCGCAGGGATTCCCAGGTCGCCGTCGTACTGCATCATTCCGGCGTAAAGCACATCCGGGCGACGCGTCCGGTCGAACGCCGCGAAGTCGTCGTCATCGAAGGCACGGCTGAGCTCCAAGGCTCGGTCGCCCCGGAAGTTGTAAAGGACCACCGAAGCACCGTCTTCGATAGGCCCGACCGGCTTTCCTTGGGCGTCCACGACCACGAACGACGGCAGGTCCTGATCGATGATTCCGGGAGCCTCGCGCCGGTAGGTGTCGATCGCATCCTGCGCGCTACGAAACCCGCGTCCCTGGCCCAGCACGTGTGCTTGCCAGCCGCGTTGCACGATCCGCCAGTCCGCCTCGTAGCGATCCATCGTCGTCGTCTGGCGCCCGCCGCCTGAAGCGATGCGGTAGTCACGCCCCTTGGCCGCATTGATCTCCCCGAGTACCTGTTCAAGCTGGCTCACGTAGCTGAGGCAGCTCGTTTCCGGCACGTCGCGGCCGTCGAGGAGAATGTGCACGCGCACCCGAGCCAGGTTCTCGAAGTCGCAGCGACGGATGAGCGCAACCAGATGATCGATGTGGCTGTGCACATTGCCATCGGAGAGCAGACCGACGAAGTGCATGGGCTGGCCGCTCTGCGCCGCTCGTGCGACCAGCCGACGCCACACCTCGCCCTCGAACAGCCCTCCCTCTCGGATCGCGTGATCCACCAGCTTCGCGCCCTGGTCGAAGACCCGACCTGCTCCCATGGCGTTGTGGCCGACCTCGCTGTTGCCCATGTCCGCGTCCGAGGGCATGCCCACGGAGCGTCCGTGCGCAGCCAGGCGGCAGGCGAGCGTATGCTCCGCAAGGAAGTCGAGGTTCGGTGTGCGTGCCAGCCAGACGGCATCGGATTCGTCGTGGGCGCCGCACCCCACACCATCCATGACGCACACCAGCACGGGACCCGGCGAGCCGGTCAGGTTCGGGTGTTTCCTCAGGCTCCAGTCGGTCATCGATCCTGCCTACCCCGGGGGCATCGGGAAGGCAAACTGATTGGCCGTTCGGGCAGCGCAAGCCCATTGGCTTTCCGGCGCGGCTCGGGCACCATCCGGCCGTTAT